>NZ_JBCNZM010000084.1:0-3481 GCF_040227615.1 Bacteroides sp. RTP31139st1_H2_RTP31139_211217
CCAATACTGCGGCCAGGCCTGCCAACTCCTCCTTGCTGTACACCGAACCCGTAGGGTTAGAGGGAGAGCAAAGAATCAGCGCCTTTGTCTTCGGGGTGATGGCAGCCTCCAGCTGTGCAGGTGTTATCTTAAAGTCCTGGTCGATACCGGCAGGTACGATAACCGGCGTACCCTCAGCCAACTTTACCATTTCCGGATAACTGACCCAATAGGGAGCAGGTACAATTACTTCGTCACCCGGATTTACCAATACCAGGATTGCATTGCAAACCGACTGCTTGGCACCATTGGCGCAAGAAATTTGTGCGGCGGTATATTCCAGACCGTTTTCCTTCTTCAACTTCTCTACAATTGCATTACGTAAGGCAGGATAACCCGGCACTGGAGAATAGCGAGAAAAGTTATCGTCTATCGCCTTTTTCGCAGCCTCTTTAATGTGGTCGGGAGTATTGAAGTCCGGTTCTCCCACACTCAGGTTAATTACGTCTACGCCTTGAGCCTTCAGCTCTGCGCTCTTTTGAGACATAGCCAGTGTCGCAGAAGGCGACAAACTGTTTAAACGATCTGATAATTGGTTCATTTTGTTACTATTTAATGATTGTTACGCAAATCCGGTTGCAAAATAAGCGATTTTCTTTGATATAAGAAAACAAAAAGACAGTTACTTATTGAAATGAAGTGTATGTCCCATACGTTCTTTCTTGGTACGGAGATAACGCTCGTTGTATGGATTCGGAGTAGTCTCAATAGCTACGTTCTCCGTTATTTCCAAACCGTAAGCCTCCAAGCCCACACGTTTCACGGGATTATTGGTCATCAGCCGCATTTTGTGCACTCCTATCTCACGAAGAATCTGGGCACCCACACCATAATCACGCTCGTCTGCCAGATGTCCCAGGCAAATATTAGCATCCACAGTATCCATGCCTTCTTCCTGCAATTTATATGCTTTCATTTTTTCCATCAGGCCAATGCCGCGACCTTCCTGATTCAGATATACAACTACCCCCTTACCGGCTTTCTCTATCATCTCCATTGCCTTATGCAGCTGCTCGCCACAATCACAGCGTTTGGAATTGAATATATCACCAGTGGCACAAGAAGAATGTACACGCACCAGAATCGGTTCATCCAATTCCCAAGTACCCTTGAACAAAGCTACATGTTCCAAACCGTTCGACTTCTGGCGGAAAGGAATCAAACGGAAATGACCGTGGTCTGTAGGCATATCCACTTCCACTCCTTTTTCTACAATAGACTCCTGCTTCAAACGGTAGGCAATCAAGTCACGGATAGAAATCAATTTCAAGCCAAATTCATCTGCCATTCTGCGCAATTCGGGCAAACGGGCCATTGTACCATCCTCATTCATTATTTCCATAAGGGCTCCCGCCGGATAAAGTCCAGCCAAACGTGCCATATCAATAGTAGCCTCCGTATGTCCGGCACGGCGCAACACACCTTTCTCCTGAGCATACAATGGATTAATGTGGCCAGGACGCCCGAAAGTGGCCGGAGTAGAAGCCGGATCGGCCAACGCCTGGATAGTAGCAGCGCGGTCTGCCGCAGAAACCCCGGTACTACAGCCTTCCAATTTATCAATAGTAACAGTGAAGGGAGTACCCAATACAGAAGTATTATCCGATACCTGATGCGGCAAATCCAGTTCCTTGCAACGCGAAACTGTAATTGGAGCACAAAGCACACCACGGGCATGCTTCAACATAAAGTTTACTTTCTCCGGTGTAATCTTTTCAGCTGCAATTATCAAATCACCCTCATTCTCACGGTCCTCATCATCCACAACAATCACAAAGTTACCGGCTTTGAAGTCTTCAATGGCCTCTTCTATCGTATTCAACTTTACATTTTCCATAATCTATTTTGTTTTTATTTATTCTGATCCCTTTCTATAATTCCAATCACATCTTCATTTGTCTTGATAATCCGCTCCATATCCTTATTCAGACGGATACGGAATGCCCAGATACGGAAATAAAAGAACAAGCCTATCGGGAAAACAATACCGCAGAGCAAGTTTAACCAATAATTGCGGAACGGACGGACATGCGCATGGATGGGGATGACCGGATAGGTGTTCAGCGCTGTCAACAAAGTAACGGATCTTGTATTCGACATCTCATCTATCAGACTTTCCAAACGTTCGTTAATATCTTCCACTGCCTCATCCTGGCTATCAGTCATCCACAATTTAAAGTAATTGGGAGCACGTTTCAACCCCTTTCTATCAGCATATTCACGACAGTCTACGGACAAAGCCTTCAGCTCTTCCGGAATACGTGTATAATCAGGATCATGGATGATTACTTCCTTACGGAACAGATGGCGTACACTGCGAATACCCACAACCTTCTTGAACCAATTTATATAAGCATCAGCATTCAATACCACTGAATCATTGTTGGATTTATATGTCAAGAACGCACCCAATGGAGCCAAGACAGCAGTACTGGTCCACATACCCATCCAGACAACCCACTGTCCGTCACGGGCCATCTTATACCCCGTATTGTTGATGATGTAATAGATAATAAAAATCAATACAGAAACCACCACCGGCATTCCCAAGCCTCCTTTACGGATAATTCCTCCGAGTGGCGCACCAATAAAGAAGAAGATGAGACATGCCAGAGAAAGAGTCAGTTTCTCATGCCAGGAAGTCATGTGCCGTCGAAGGCTGCTTTCAGTCTGCGATATATTAAAGCTCTTAAAACTCCAGTCACTCCCCGCACTCTCTGCACGGTTGACGGCCGTGGATATAACCTTCTGTTTCTGCATCAGTGTAGCCACATTGTAGAGGCTGTCTACATTGTACTCACCTAAATAGGCCTTTTCAATCTTCAATGTATCCTCTTTAGACAAGCTGGCTGTCACCTTATAAGTTCCTGCCATAGCTTCTTTATAATAACCACGTCCCACACTGTCATTCTGCAATTTCATGGAATCAATATCCGCCTGCAGCATTCTCATATCCTTACTGTTGGACTGATTACTCATGATACCTGCATCCACCATATTAAAATCCGAATTGAACTCAATGATTGCATGCTTTTCGCGGAATGTCTCACGCCGGTAAGGCACATTCCTTTGGTTCATGTTCTGCGATTTCAAATTCTCAAACTGCTCACCACTGTATAAATGCAAATATAAATGCTGTTTGTCAGCCGTCATCTCCAGACGTCCCGAATCAGACTTGATAATTTGAGCATTCTCAAAACCTTTCTCAAAATTATATATCAGTACGTCATACAGCATACCAGTTTTGCGGTTCTTATGCTTCACATACAGATTATAACCATCTATTTCATCGTAGAACACACCTTCAGGAATATCCACTTCGGGAGATTTCTGCTTCATGGAAATAAGCAAAGTCCATAATTTTGTTTGGGCTTTTGGTCCTATGACATTTTGGAAATAGAAAGAGACACAACAGATGAAACAAATAAAGATAATCAGGGGC
>NZ_JBCNZM010000084.1:3491-20236 GCF_040227615.1 Bacteroides sp. RTP31139st1_H2_RTP31139_211217
CGCATGATTTTCAATAAAGAAATACCGGCTGCCTTCATGGCAAGTAATTCAAAACGTTCTCCGAAATTTCCAAAGGTGATAAGGGCAGCCAGCAGAATAGCCAGCGGCAACGACGCAGGTACCAACGAAAGCGCAGAATAAAAGAAAAACTGTGCAAGGACAGTCATCTCCAATCCTTTTCCTACCATTTCGTCCACATACCTCCATAAAAACTGCATCATAAAGATGAAGAGGCAGATGAAGAAAGTACCCATAAAGAGCATGCAAAAGCTCTTCAAAACAAATATATCTAACTTTTTTATGCGCAGCATTTTACTCGTTTCATGCAATGAGAGCACAAAAGTAGTACAAAAAAGGGAGTACGGGAAATTTTTAATCTAAAGTTAACTAAAAACCACAAGTTCTTCGCAAAGTATCCACTTGCGATTCCCATAATTCACGCGAATCACCCACCTCGTCTATATCGGCAAAGTCTGTTATCTCCAATACGAAATCATTGGTCAACTCATTGTTTGTCATCTTCAGTTCAAAGTATTCTCGCTCGTTCTCATCGTCCAGCCAGCGGAAGCGGATGAATGAATACGCCCGCACGGCAATAATCTCGGCATCACGTTTTTCTGTTTTTCCCCAAAAAAAGGTTACTGTTTTATCGTCTGACTGAACCCTATCAGCAAACCAGCCCTCCAAACCAGTAGGGGTACTTATCGCTGCCCAAAGAATACTTTTAGAAGTCGCATTCAAGAGATATTCCAAATGTATTTTCTTTCTTTCCATAGTCTATTCTGCTTTTTATTGCGCCAGCCAAGATAAATACTTTTTTCTAATTACAGAAAATAAATCATCAAATTTATTTATACCTCCCTTTCCATACACCCCTAATTCATTGATAATGTTATACAAAGACGTTTAATAAAAAGTACTGCAAACCACTTCAGCACCCTATCAGCAAAAGAAAAAGCAGAAAATATCCATAAAAGTTTTGGCAATTTAAATAAAAGCTATATCTTTGCACCCGCAATCGAGAAATGATGGCGGGATAGCTCAGCTGGTTAGAGCGCATGATTCATAATCATGAGGTCCCCGGTTCAATCCCGGGTCCCGCTACAAAGAAGATTTAGACTGTTAGGAGGCTTCCACTCTTGGCGGTCTTTTTTGTTTTTAATACTCATTTTTTACTATGGTTTGTTTTCAAATTATAGTAAAAAGGAAAATATGAATACAAACAGTTGATATATGGATAGTCCTCTTGCATTTTAAGCCACTAACTTTGTGTGCAAATATCAAGTGACTATTATGAAAAGACAACTGTTCACATTTTCCTTTCTGTGTCTGCTTGCACTAGGTACAAGAGCACAAAATACCCTAACCTTGGAGGACTGCCTCAAAATAGGTATCGAAAACAACTTGTCCTTGCAAAGCAAACGGAAGGAAATACAAAAAGGGAAATACAGCATCTCTGAGAATCGAGCCAAACTGCTGCCCCAAATCAATGGTTTTGCCAACTATAACGACAATATCGATCCACCCGTCTCCGTTACCGACGGTTCAGCGTATGGCAATCCCTACAATGTAACCCAAACCTTGCAATACAACGCCAACTTTGGATTACAGTTGCAGATACCACTTTATAACCAGACACTCTACACCACTCTATCCATAGCCAAAACCATGGATGAGATGAATCGCCTTTCTTATGGAAAGGCAAGAGAAGACCTCATCCTCCAAATTAGTCAAATGTACTATTTAGGACAGGTTACAGCTGAACAGATTATTTTGATAAAAGCCAACATCACTCGCCTGGAAGAGTTGAGAGATATCACTCAAGCCTTCTATGACAACGGCATGGCTATGGAAGTAGATGTGAAACGCGTCAACATCAACTTGGAGAACCTCAAGGTGCAGCACGACAACGCACAAGCCATGATGGAACAGCAACTGAATCTACTTAAATACATTATCGACTATCCGGCGGAAGAAAGAATAGCACTGGTACCAGTGAATACAGAAACGATTACGCCCGCAGCACTCACCGGGCTATCCGAAACACTATATGAACTCCAGCTATTGCAATCACAAAAACAACTTGCTGAACAACAGAAAACAATAATCAGCAACGGTTACATCCCCTCCTTGAACCTGACGGGAAGCTGGATGTTCTCCGCCTATACAGACAAAGCTTACCATTGGTTCCATTCCGGCCCTTCCAACCATTGGTATCGCTCCTATGGAGTGGGCCTCTCCTTACGCATTCCCATTTTCGACGGACTGGACAAACGCTACAAGATGCGTAAGGCAACCATCGACATAGAGAACATCAAGCTCGCCCAAGAGAATACCAGAAAGAATCTTCAGACACAATATCTGAATGCTACCAATGACCTGATGAACAGTCAGCGTAACTTTAAGAAGCAGAAAGACAATTATCTACTTGCTGAAGATGTATATACCGTTACTATGGACCGTTATCGGGAAGGAATCGCTTCAATGACCGAAGTATTGCAGGACGAAATGCGGATGAGCGAAGCCCAAAACAACTATATCAGTGCCCACTACAATTACCGGATAACCAATCTGACTTTGCTGAAGCTGACGGGACAGCTGGAGACGTTGAGCCCCTCAATTCCTTAAAGAGGAAGATGAATAGAGTCCGTATTCAAGGACGGATATATATATAATAATGAGTAAACAATATAATATAGAAGATATGGAAACAAAAGAGAACAATAACACCGCAAGTACCCATCAAGAGAAAGCACGGAAATTGAAGAAGCTTCGCCGTTGGCAAATCGTTGTCAGCCTATTAGGAATAGCTATCCTTATCTGGGGAATAATTCAAGTGACCTGCCTCTTTTTGAACTACAAACGGACGGAAACCAGTAATGATGCACAGATTGAACAATACATATCTCCCGTCAATCTGCGCGCATCAGGATATATCAAGAAAATTTGTTTCACAGAACACCAAGAAGTACACAAAGGAGATACCTTACTTATATTGGACGACCGGGAATATAAAATCAGAGTCATGGAAGCTGAAGCTGCACTCAAGGATGCACAAGCCGGCGCCACAGTCATTGGTGCTACACTACAAACCACGCAAACTACAGCCTCTGTCTACGACGCCTCCATAGCAGAGATAGAAATCCGCCTTACCAAGCTGGAGAAAGACCGCCAGCGATACCAGAACTTGGTGAAGAGAAACGCTGCCACCCCCATTCAATTGGAACAGATAGAAACCGAATATGCAGCTACCCACAAGAAGTTGGAAGCTGTGAAACGGCAACAGAAAGCTGCCTTGTCGGGTGTGAACGAAGTGTCACATCGCCGTGAAAATACAGAAGCTGCCATACAACGGGCAACAGCCGCACTCGAAATGGCACGGCTGAACCTCTCCTACACCGTAGTAGTAGCTCCTTGTGATGGGAAATTGGGACGGCGTACTCTTGAAGAAGGACAATTCATTACTGCTGGACAAACCATCACCTACATTCTGCCTGACACACAAAAGTGGATTATAGCCAACTACAAGGAAACCCAAATTGAGAATCTGCACTTGGGACAAGAAGTAGCCATTACCGTTGATGCCATCAGCGGCAAAGAGTTCAAAGGGAAAATCACTGCTATCTCCGGAGCCACTGGTTCCAAGTATTCCCTAGTGCCCACGGATAATTCTGCCGGTAACTTCGTGAAGATACAACAACGCATCCCAGTCCGCATCGACTTTACCGATTTGTCTAAAGAAGACAACAGTAGCCTTGCCGCCGGTATGATGGTAATAGTCAAAGCGAAAACAAAAAAATAGGGATTAAGGATTAGAGGTTAGGGATTAAGGCAACCAACTCCTTAATCCTTACCCCCTAATCCTTAATCTTTAACCCTTAATCCCTAACCCCTTAACCCTTATCCCCATGCCCTCATACCCCAAGAACTATCCTTTCTACAACTGGGTACCCAAACCGGTAGGTATCATCATCCTATTCGTATTCTTTTTGCCGATACTGACTGTGGGCGGTACCTACTCGGTGGCAAGCACCGAAATGATGAGCGAGCTCGGCATCATTTCCGAGCATATCCAGTTTGCCAACTTCGCCACTTCCATTGGCATGGCAGCATTCTGCCCTTTTCTGTATAGGCTGGTAGTCATACGCCGGCAGAAAATGATGTGCCTGGCAGGATTCTCCCTGATGTACATCTTCAGCTATATCTGTGCCAAGACAGACAGCGTTTTCCTGCTGGCACTATGCAGCATCTTTATGGGATTCCTACGAATGGTGCTGATGATGGTCAACCTCTTCACCCTCATAAAGTATGCAGGGCATATCGAGGCGTACGACAAAATTACACCCGGCAACGAGCCCACAACTGACGAAGGCTGGGACAAGCTGGACATCGAACGGAGTGCGGCACAACCCGCCATCTACCTATTCTTCATGGTACTGGGGCAATTGGGAACCTCGCTCACCGCCTGGCTCGCTTTTGAATATGAATGGCAGTACATACACTACTTTATGATGGGGCTACTATTACTTTGCATCCTCATCACCTTCATTACTATGCCTTATCATAAATATACCACCCGCCGTTTCCCCATCAACTTCAAGCAGTTCGGCAATGCCTCCATCTTCTGCATCACACTGACCTGCATTACCTACGTGCTTACTTATGGCAAAGTGCTCGACTGGTACGATGACCCAACCATACAATGGGCCACAGTCTGCGCCATCATTGCTGGCGGCATATTTCTCTATATCGAGTCTACCCAGCGCAATCCTTACTATCAGCTCGATGTATTCAAACTGCGTACCATCCGTATGGGTTTCCTATTCTATTTTCTGTTAATGGTACTGAATTCCAGCGCCATGTTTGTCAATGTATTCACGGGCATAGGTATGAAACTGGACAACTTCCAGAATGCCACCCTGAGCAACTGGTCCATGCTGGGCTACCTCATCGGCGGTATAGCCACTATCTGGCTCAGCGTAAAAGGCGTACACTTCAAATATCTCTTTGCCGCCGGTTTCCTTCTATTGGGGCTTTCCGCCATGTTCATGTATTTCGAGGTACAAGGTGCAGGACTGTACGAACGGATGAAGTATCCGGTCATCATCCGTTCTACCGGTATGATGTTCCTCTATTCGCTGATTCCAACCTACGCCACCCAACGCATGCCTTACAAATATCTTTCTTCTTGGATATGTACCATGCTTACCGTACGCATGGTATTGGCTCCCAGCATCGGAGCCGCACTCTATACGAATGTACTGCAAGAACGCCAACAGCACTACGTCACCCGCTATGCACAGAATGTAGACATGCTGCACCCCGAAGCATCCACCTCGTTTACCCAGACCGTACAAGGTATGCAATATCAGGGAAAGAGCAAACAAGAAGCAATCAGCATGGCTGCCATATCCACCAAAGGACGCATCCAAGTGCAGGCCACCCTCTCTGCTGTAAAGGAAATGGCAGGATGGACACTCTACGCCTGCTTGTTTTGCATGATATTTGTGCTTGTCGTGCGGTATCCTAAACGAAAATTACTAACTTAGCAGACAATTTTCAGTATAACCTGTAATTTTGTCTGTTATGGATACCCAACAAGAACGTTTATCCCACTTAGACCGCGCATTGTCAAACGGAGAAAACATTTGTAGTTCAGAAGGTATGCTCTGCTCCTTTCCTGCCTCCCTGAAAAAACCTTTTATGATTAATGGAGCAGGACTGATTGTCTGCCGCCAAGGCAACTTCACCTTTTCACTTAACATGAAAGCATTCTCGGCCCAAGCTGGCGAAACAGTTTTCATCCCGGAAGATTCTCTCTTCCAAGTGTTGAGCGAATCGGAAGACCTGCAACTATTCATATTCATTTACCAGATAGAACCGATACGGGACATCATAGGCAATTCAGTGGCAGCCATGTACCTATACATGCAGCTCCGGACTGAACCATGCTACGTATGGAACACCGGAGATGAAGAAGAAGTTTTGAAATACATGTCCCTATTGGACAATACCCTGCACTTAGACAACAACACCTTTAATGGTTACGAACAAAGACTGCTTCTACTGGGACTTACATACCGCATCTGTTCCATTTACAACCGTAAACTGATGAACCTAAAAACAACGGTTGGTCACAAACATGAAATCTTTATCCGGCTGATTCAGCTGATAGATGCACACTACACGGAAGAACGCGGCGTAGAGTTTTATGCAGACAAACTCTGCTTATCACCCAAATACCTCTCTGCACTATCCAAGTCCGTCTGCGGATTCACGGTGCAGGAACTGATATTTAAATCCATCATCCGCAAAAGCATCTCACTACTCAAGAACACCCAGAAAAACATCCAGGAAATCGCCGACTTCTTCAATTTTCCCAATGCTTCTTATTTTGGAACATTCTTCAAGAAACAAACCGGCATGTCTCCGCAACAGTACCGTAAAAAATAGAAAACGTTACGCTTTCAACCGGATAACGAAGCGACTCCCCTTACCCAGCTCACTCTGGACAGCCAATGTACCGCCATGAGCTTCCACAAAGTCTTTCGAAATGGAAAGACCTAAACCACTACCTTGCACTTTAGTGCCCGGCACTCGGAAATAACGGTCAAAAATGCTCTGATGATAACGCGGGTCGATACCTTTTCCAAAGTCCTGCACATACATTTCTACAAAGTCCCCGTCATGCCTAGCGCCGATAACCACCCTCCCGTTCTCTTTGGAATAGCGGATAGCATTGCTCAATAAATTGGTGAGCACCCAAGCAATCTTTTCGCTGTCGACAAACAATTTAGGCATTTTTTCTTCCGGATACTCCACTTCTATCTGAATGCCGAATTTATCAGCTTGTACCTGATTGGCCTTGATAGCATACTCTATCAGTTCAATGGGCTTCGTTATCTTAGGCATCATCTGCAATTTACCGGCTTCCACCTGCGTCATGTTCAATAATTCCCCGGTAATCCCAAGAAGGCGATCAGCATTTTCCTTAATGCTGTTCGATAATTGCTCCTGCTCGTCGTTCAACACCCCTACCCGTTTGTCCTCCAACAACTGCAGACTCATCAGAATAGCGGATATAGGCGTTTTCAGTTCATGAGAAATAGTCGAGATAAAAGTAGTCTTGGCACTATCCAATTCTTTGAATTCTGTAATATTTTTCAGTAAAATCACATCGCCAAGATTATGAGGTTCGTCATCATCAGCCTCTGCATTTATAATGGTAATGTAAGAAGCTTTAAAGTAACTCTCCTTATTGTCTGCATAAATCTTCAACGGTTCTTTCTTTTCACCCGGATTTACCAATTCACGAACTAAACGGCGGAGCAAATCATTCTTCAAAGAAAGCTCCTCAGCCGAACGGCGAATTACCTCTTCCCGTTTTAAATTCAGCACAGTTAAAGCCTCATTATTGATAAAGAGAATTTCCCTATTACGGTTCAAACCAATAATAGGTTCATCAATACTATTCACAATAGCCTCAAGAAATTTCTTAGCAGAAAGTATGTCGTTCAGCGTACTGGCGCGATACTCCGTCAGTCGTTCCGCCATCCGATTAAAACTATCAGCCACTTCACGAAATTCCTCGCGTCCACTCATATCCAGACGTTTCTCATAATTATGGTTCGCTATTTCAAGAATCCCACGCGTCAGTTCTTGAATAGGTTTGCTGATGGAACGGGGAAGCCATACCAACAATATGATACTGGCAAAAATACATACCCCACCTATCACAGAAATCCAGAGCAATGCACGTTGCAATCCCGGTACAGCAGCAGGACTATCCGGCTCTGTAGCCGTCAGTATCTGTAGATTCACCACAGAAAGAGCAACCAACAAAATAATCATTCCAGCCAATACCCCTACGCTGAGTATCAATTTTGTACGAATATTCATAATGTTCCTAAGAATTAATATTATGCAAGTATAATCAAATCTATGTTTACTTGTGCCAAATCACGCACAAATTTTCGGTATTTCAATATCATGAACAATGATTTCGGAAAAGAAAGTGACGGACTTCCCATGCAGACAGTTGTTATCTGTTTCTCCCTACAAGTATCAACAATGCTTCCCAGCACATCCGGCGATTGCACCTGAACGACCTCCCCTCCCAGTTCGGTCACCAATTTGAAGTGGTTCAATAAATACCTTTGATTTGCCAGACCGATGCGGTCAGTACTTTCTCTGGGAGTCTGCACATAAAGGGCAACAAACGAAGTATTGTAGCGGGTTGCCAGACGTGCAGCTTTACGAATGATGCGTCGTGGTGTTTTCTCGTTGCTGCTGATACATGCCAGAAATCTCTCATGACGGACTCCCACACTGGTAACCACTTCATTCTCCACTTTCTTTTCCACCCGTAAAGCCACCTCTTTTAAAGCCAGTTCACGTAATTGGAGAATATTTTCCGTTTTAAAGAAATTGTTCAAGGCAGTAGAGACCTTTTCCGGCTTGTAAATTTTTCCAGCTTTCAGACGGGCTATCAATTCTTCCGCAGTCAAGTCAATATTCACCACCTCATCTGCCTCTTGCAAAACGCTATCGGGAATACGTTCCTTCACCTCAATACCCGAGATGCCTTGTACTTCTTCATTGACACTCTCAATGTGCTGGATGTTAACGGCAGAAATCACATTGATACCCTCATCAAGCAAATCCATCACATCCTGCCAGCGTTTCTCATTCCGGCTACCTTCCACATTGGTATGTGCCAGTTCATCCACCACTACTATCTCAGGGTGTATCTGGATAATGGCATCCAAATCCATTTCTTCCAGCTCTTTCCCTTTATAGAATATCTTACGACGAGGAACAACGGGCAATCCTTCCAACATAGCATCCGTACCGGCACGCCCGTGTGTCTCTATATAGCCTATCTTCACATCTACTCCGTTGTCAAGTAACTCGTGTGCTTCCTGAAGCATACGATAAGATTTACCTACACCAGCAATCATGCCGATGTAGACTTTGAACTTGCCACGCCGCGACTTTTTAATCAAATCAAGAAAATGCTGTACGCTTTCTTCCCTACTCATTTCTTCTGTTTTTTTACTTGTCTTATATATGCCATATAACCCGTAACGATCATCACGACCGCCACGGGCATCCAACACTAATTCATGAGTTCTAAAGTTATATCTAAATAAATCATGGCCTTAAAGTAAAGCCGAATACCAGATGTGCATCTTCCATACGAGGGTTCCAAATGGCTTGTGCAAATACAGGTATTGAGAAATTGTCAGTAATCTTGATTTCCGTAATACCTTTCAGTGCCACATTGGTTACGGCAAACCCGCTGTTAGGAACGCCATATACTCCTACCCCAGCTTCATAAGGCAGAAATCCGCAAGTCAGGTTCAAATCTACAGACTTAACACTGAACGGATAGTTGAGTTCAACATACGAAGAATAATTCTGCCTGCCTTTATCATCTTTGTCAGCTCCGGCAAACATAGTGTACCAAGCGATTGACAAAGGAAACTTTTCAACCGGCAATGTATAGGCTAATCCCGCTTCAAAGTGATGAGCTGTTTCGTGACTCTTAAAATTAAAATACTTTCTTGCTCCTTGTCCGCCCCACCACAAGCTGGCAACAGAAAAAGTTAGACCTGATTCTCCCAAAGCATAGGCAGCCGTCAAATCAATCTCCTTAGCCGCAGCCCCTTCTCCTGAAGAAACTCCGTCAAAATCGGTAGAGCCCCATGCCGTCAAAGAAAAATCACCGACCCCAAAACCCAAAGTGGGCTGAAAACTGACTCCCGTCTGGTAAAAGCCGCGCCAAACATAAGAACTGACTAAATCACCTTGTATTGTAAATTCCTGAGCTTGCACTTTGCCGGTTCCCATAAAACAAGCAGCTACCATACTCGCAAAAACTAGAATTGATATTTTTAAACTTTTCATATCCAACTATTTATTTACCATTACTAATCAATCGTTGAAAGGCAGGAAGGAAGTTTCGGCTCCCCCTGTAAAATGACAGTCTTTCGCTGCCTGAACAGAAATACTTCCGCTCCTGCCCATAACACATGACAAACACAACTAAAAAATTATTTATTCTGATCGGCTTCTTCTAATGCAATGTTCAGTTCCAGCACATTGACAGTTTCCGTACCAAACACCCCCAAAAAGGGTTTGCTGATGTTCTTGTCTACAATGGCTTTCACTTCAGCCTCGTTCATGCCACGTGCCTGAGCCACACGCTTCACTTGTACATAAGCACAAGCAGGTGTGATATGTGGGTCTAGACCGGAACCACTGGCGGTTACCATTTCAGCAGGCACATCCTTGCGGCTCAGATAAGGATGATGTACCAGAAAAGTATCGATACGGGCTTCCACTTCTGCCAGGTATTCATCGTTCGTAGGTCCCTTGTTACTACCACCCGAAGCATCGGCTGTATAATTACCCGCAGATGGGCGTCCCCAGAAATAAATATCTTGCGTAAACATCTGGCCTACATTGGCTGCACCTACCACTTTACCATTGAGTGTTGCCACCTCTGCATTTCCCTTGTTGGGACCGGCGAACTGTGCAAATATCCACAAGACAAGGATATAGAACAGAGAGAAAAATATGCAAAATGCAATTGTTATTTTAAATGATTTCCAAAGAGTTTTCATTTTATCCAAGTTTTAAAAAAACAGACTAACTATCATATCTATCAGTTTGATACCGACAAACGGAGCAATGACGCCACCCACACCATAAATCAACAGATTGCGACGAAGTAGCGCACTGGCACCGATCGGCTTATACTGAACACCTTTCAAAGCCAACGGAATCAAGATAGGAATAATGATAGCGTTGAATATGACAGCCGAAAGAATGGCCGTTTCAGGGCTATGCAGTCCCATAATGTTCAGAGGAGCCAACTGAGGGATGGCTACCATAAACAAAGCAGGGATAATAGCAAAGTACTTGGCAACGTCGTTCGCAATGGAGAAGGTAGTCAACGTACCGCGTGTCATTAACAACTGTTTGCCAATCTCCACAATTTCAATCAGCTTCGTCGGATCGTTGTCAAGGTCCACCATGTTACCAGCTTCTTTGGCTGCCTGCGTACCGCTGTTCATTGCCACACCCACATTAGCTTGTGCAAGGGCGGGAGCGTCGTTTGTACCGTCACCCATCATAGCCACCAGCTTACCGGCCTGCTGTTCTTTTTTGATATATTCCATCTTGTCTTCCGGCTTGGCTTCAGCAATGAAATCATCTACTCCAGCTTTCTCTGCAATATATTTGGCTGTCAAAGGGTTGTCACCGGTCACCATCACAGTTTTCACACCCATCCTGCGAAGACGTTCAAAACGTTCCTGAATGCCCGGTTTGATAATATCCTGCAACTCAATTACCCCAGTAACTTTCTGATTGACACATACCACCAGCGGAGTTCCACCGTTGCTGGTAATTACAGCAATCACCTCTTCAATCTCTTTCGGGAACTTGTTTCCGGCATTTTCCACAATCTTGCGAATAGCGTCGAATGCGCCTTTACGTATCTGAGTACCATCCTGCAAATCCACACCCGAACATTTTGTTTCGGCTGTAAACTTAATCATATGAGCACCGGTAGTATTCAAATCACGCATACGATGACCGTTTTCACGTCCCAGTTCAATGATAGACTTACCCTCCGGAGTCTCGTCAGAAAGTGAGGACAACAAGCAAGCCTCTACGAACAAATTCTCGTCAACACCCGAAGCCGAATGAAACTTAGTAGCTTTACGGTTACCGATTGTAATGGTGCCAGTCTTGTCTAGCAACAAGGTATCAATGTCACCGGCTGTTTCTACCGCCTTACCGGATTTTGTAATTACATTAGCGCGCAAAGCACGGTCCATCCCAGCAATGCCGATGGCAGAAAGCAGTCCGCCGATAGTAGTCGGTATCAAGCAGACAAACAAAGATATGATGGCTGCAATGGAGATATAAGTTCCCGGATGGTCAATATTCGTATAATCAGCCATAGGAATCAATGTTACACATACAATAACGAATACCAAAGTGAAACCAGCCAGAAGAATAGTCAATGCTATTTCGTTCGGAGTCTTCTGGCGAGTAGCGCCTTCTACCAAAGCAATCATCTTGTCAAGAAAGCTCTCACCCGGTTGCTGCGTCACCAATACCTTGATTTTATCAGAAAGAACTTTTGTACCACCAGTTACGGAACTCTTGTCACCACCGGCCTCACGGATAACCGGAGCAGATTCACCGGTAATGGCACTTTCGTCAATGGAGGCCAAACCTTCCACAATCTCACCGTCGGCAGGAATCGTATCTCCTGCTTCACAAATAAAATAGTCACCTTTCTTCAAACGTGAACTGCTAACGGTATGGATTTTACCATCAACCAACACTTTAGCAGGAGTCTCTTCACGGGTTTTACGCAAACTGTCAGCTTGGGCCTTACCACGAGCTTCAGCGATGGCTTCAGCAAAATTAGCAAACAGTAACGTCACAAACAAGATGATGAATACCAATAAATTATATCCGAATGCTCCATATTCCGAAGTACCCAATGAAAGGAAACAGACAATCAGCATGACAACCGTTACGACTTCCACCGTAAACATAATCGGATTCTTTATCATCACCCGTGGATTTAGCTTCACGAATGATTGCTTCAAACTTTCCATTACTTGCTCCTTCTGAAACAGAGAAGCTGATTTATTATCTTTCATACCTATGAAATTACTTTTTACAAACTACTATTACAAACTGAAATGTTCAGCAATCGTACTCAATGCATGTGCCGGGAAGAATGACAAGGCAGCCACAATAAAGATAACGGCAAAAGTCATCACACCGAAAGTTACTGTATCTGTCTTCAGCGTACCGGCACTCTCCGGAACATATTTCTTTCCGGCCAACAGACCAGCAATGGCTACCTGACCTACGATAGGCAGGAAACGTCCTAAAATCAGCGTCCAGCCGGTAGTATAGTTCCAGAAGTAAGTATTGTCGCCCAATCCTTCGAAGCCAGAACCATTATTGGCCGCAGCCGAAGTATATTCATAAAGCTGCTCACTCAGTCCGTGGAAACTGGGATTATTCAACCAGCCGCCCTCACCTGCCACAAATTCAGGATAATGAGCGAACAAAAAGCAAGAAAGTGCCACACCGCCCAAGATGATAAGCGGATGAAGCAGTGCCACAATGGTAGCAATCTTCATTTCACGCGCCTCTACCTTCTTACCGAGAAATTCCGGAGTACGTCCCACCATCAGTCCACTGATGAATACGGCGATAATGATGAATGTATAATAGTTCATGAAACCTACACCCACACCTCCAAACCACGTATTAATCTGCATGTTCAGCATTTCCATCATACCGGAAAGAGGCATCGTTGAATCATGCATACCATTCACAGAGCCATTGGAAGTAACTGTAGTCACAATACTCCAAAGAGCAGTAGCAGCAGACCCTAAACGGACTTCTTTACCTTCCATTGCTCCATTGTCTTGGGCAATTCCCATCTCATCAATGCGCGGATTACCTCCCATCTCCTGCGAAACATTGATGCAAACACCGACAAGAAAAGCAAAAAGCATTACGCTATAGATAGAGTAAGCCATCTTCTTACGTTTGATGTAAAAGCCGAGTGCAATCACCATAGACATTGGTATAATTAGGATAGACCAACATTCTGCAATATCTGTCAAGTAAGTAGGATTTTCCAACGGATGTGAAGAGTTACATCCAAAGTAACCGCCACCGTTCGTACCCAATTGCTTGATAGGAACAATCGCTGCCGTAGGACCTTGTGAAACCAACTGGGTTTGTCCTTCCATCGTCTGAACTTCCAGCTTACCATCAAATCCCATCGGAGTACCTTGTAGAATGAGGATGAAGCCCACAATCAACGAAAGCGGTAATAATACACGTGTACAGCTCAAAACCAAGAACTTCCAGAAGTTACCGATAGTCTTCGTCGATTTAGCAGCCATACCCTTCATGATACCTGCCATAGCTGCCATACCGGTAGCGGCGGTAATGAATTGGAACAACATAATGACGAACAACTGTGTAAAATATGTCAGTCCGCTTTCACCGGAATAATGCTGCAAATTACAGTTCACCATAAAACTGATACATGTATTGAATGCCAGGTCCGGTGTCTGGTTAGCGTTTCCATCCGGATTTAACGGCAACCACTGCTGTGTACAGAGTAGCACCATGCCCCATACAAACCAAAAGGCATTCAGAATCAGCAGGGCTTTCAAGAACTGTTTCCAGTTCATCTCTTCCTCCGGATTGACTCCGGCCACTTTATAAATCAATCTCTCGACCGGCTTCATGAAATCCGACCATGTCTTTTCGCCTTTGTAAACCTTGGCAATATACTTTCCCAGAGGATAGGATATCACAATCAGCAGAACAATCTGCAAGGCTACACCTAAAATTTCAGTGTTCATTTCTCCACTCTCCATTCATTAAAACTTTTCGGGTCTTATCAGCACATAAGTCAGATACCCGAACATTACAATACCTAATACAAATAAAGCTGTGTACATAATTCTCTCTTTTAAATCTTCTCAAACCAATCTACGCATTTCCAGAAAAGCCAAAAGGCGAACAAACCGCTCAATAGGCAAAAAATAAATGATACTGTTATTCCCATGTTTTTACCTTTTAAAATGTTACTACATATTTTTGTCTGCCAGGAATGTGCCAAATATGTGCCAAAAAGAGCGCATATACCATACACCATTAATTATCAACAGAATACATACTAAACAAGTATAAAAAGAAACAGGTTGCACCCTTTCAAAATGAAAAGGTGCAACCTGTTTTGATATGTTTTAGCCCATAGGCACTTTCTGCTTCTAAGCCTGTTTCAAGAATAATCTTGCCACGGTCCTATATCGAAGGTACCTCAGTCGTATACTGAGCCCCCTATTATAGATCTGAGATCTTGTATTCCTCAATCTTCCGATACAACGTCGTCAAACCTATTTTCAATAACCGGGCTGCTTCTGTCTTATTCCCCTTTGTATACTCCAGTACACGGGCAATGTGCCGGCGTTCCATAGCTGAAAGTTCAAAACTGCCGGGACTTGAATCATTGGAGTGTTCATAATGGGCATTCTGAATATCAAACGGCAAATCAGCAATGTCCAGATATCCGCTCTCGCAAACAATCATACTGCGTTCTATCACGTTACGTAATTCACGAATATTTCCCTTCCACGGTTGGGAGTCCAATGCTTCAAGAAATGCGGGAGCTATTTCAACCACCGGACGCGCCAGCTGTTCCGCAAAACTCTTTATAAAAGCCTTCGCCAACAGCCGGATATCACCTGCACGTTCGCGCAATGGCGGCAGATGTATCTGAAATACGCTTAATCTATAAAACAAATCCTCGCGGAAACGTCCGGCAACAATCTCCTGGGACAAGTTGCGGTTCGTAGCGGCAATGATGCGGACATTGACACGGGTAGGTTTCGTATCACCTATCTTAATATACTCACCGGTTTCAAGAATACGCAGCAACTTGGCTTGCAGTTCAAACGCCATCTCACCGATTTCATCCAAAAAAATAGTCCCATTATTCGCTTCCTCGAACAGTCCCTTCTTATCCTTCAATGCGCCGGTAAACGAACCGGCTTTATGACCGAACATTTCACTTTCCAGCAACTCCTTGCTGAACGAAGAACAGTTAACCGCTACAAAATTCTGCCGTGCACGCTTACTACTGTAATGGATGGCCTGGGCAAATACCTCCTTACCCGTGCCCGTTTCTCCAGTCAACAGTACAGGAACATCAGTCCCTGACACCTTCTGAGCTAATGAAACAGCATCCTTCAGGACTTTGGATTCTCCCAGGATAGAATCAAAAGAGTACGTCTGTCCCACCTTCTTCTCCAGTTTTTCCAACCGCACATTCATACGCGCTTTCTCTACAGCACGGCTTATCAGAGGAATAATCTTGTTATTATCGTCTCCCTTGGTGATGTAGTCGAAAGCACCGTTCTTGATGGCCTGCACCCCATCGGGAATATTGCCGTGCGCTGTCAGCAGAATAACTTCCACATTGGGTGCCGCCTTCTTGATAGCCAACACCAGGTCTACCCCATTTCCATCGGGCAGAAACACATCACACAAAACTACATCGGGATTTTGGAGTTCCAGTTGCTTCAGGGCAGCCCTGCAATCACCAGCCTGACAGACGTCATATCCCTCCAACTCCATCATCCGTGTCAGAAGGGTACGGATTTGTACCTCATCATCAATGATTAGAATCTTACTCATATCTATTCGATAAGTTTTTAAACTGATAACGGTAAAAAACAGGGTGTGCAAATATAAGCTTTTCCCAAATACCAACGGCATATCTTTTGAACTTTTATAGGTGAAGGGGCAAGAGCCTGCCACCAACCGGGATATGAATATCCCACCACAACAATGCCACAGCGGCATTATGCAGGCCTAGTCCCAGTGACAGCCCCTCATGCCTCCCCCTTCCATTTTGGAAAGAGGCCACCTGAAATGAAAAGCCGGAAGGAAGAACATCCGGATGAATGCAATTATGAAACTGTTAAAAAAGAAACAAGAAATGAAAGTTTGTAAATTCGGCGGAACTTCCGTCGGCACCGTAGAGAGAATGAAACATGTAGCAACACTCATTAAAGATGCAACACCCAAGATTGTGGTACTGTCTGCCACCGCAGGCACCACCAACCATCTGGAGGAGATTGCCGCCAACTTGTTCAACCGTGAAATAGAACAAGCCC
>NZ_JBCNZM010000085.1:0-6063 GCF_040227615.1 Bacteroides sp. RTP31139st1_H2_RTP31139_211217
GTCGTCCGGGGGAGTGTCTTCCGGCAGCGGGTCGTCTATGCGGAAAGGTATGGCTATATTGGCCACAACTTTCATCCCGTTGGTGATGTCCGGGTCGTCGCCGGCATCCTTGATGACGGTAGCGCTTGTCTCGAACATGCCGTCACCGTTTTCCAGAAGGTCGGAGTGGGGAATATGGTGCTGCGGCTCTACGGGAACCTGTATGGTTTCTCCGTTGGGAAGAACTACCGGAAATTCCGTAGGACGCTTTTTGAAGTAGATATTGAATACATCCCAGGTGGCGGCTACGGCGGCAGCGGCGGCACATGTTCCGGTAGTCAGTCCGCTGCGTAGGGGGAAGAAGTCGGGTAAATGTTTCTCGACTATGCGGCGCAGGCCATGCTCGCCGTTTACACAGATAAACTTGCCGGATGTCTTGGGGCGGCAGATGGCAAAGATGCGTATACCCAGTTGCCGGGCAGCTTCCACCTTCTCGCAGAATCCACCGGATATCCCGCTTTCCTTGAGGAGTATGGCTTCGGGATGAAGCTGTTTCATCAGGATTTGCTCGTCTTCTCCGGGCGTGTAGTAGTAGAGGTTCTTCTCGGAGAAACCTTGTTCCCGGGCGAGCTTGCGCGAGCTGTCACGGTCAAGGATGCGGAAGTAACAGCAGGCATTCTGCCACAAAGGCTTCAGCTTACCTATGGTCTGTACGCCGGTCAGTGCAAGTAAGATGAAAATCTTTTCTTTCTGTATCTTCTCGATGGCATCGTCATAATCCCTGCACCAGGTGATGTGTTCTTCATCGCGTTCCGGGAAGATACGCTCGAAACGGATGACGGGGATATTCGATTCCACGGAGACTTGTTCCAGAGTCTCATGCAGCTGTGTGGCAAAGGGGTGCGCGGCGTCTATCAGCAGCTTTATGTGATGCTGTGCACAGAATGTTTCTATTTCTATTGCATCCATCGCGCCTTGCAGGCGGATGCCATTATGCAGAAGTACGTCCTGCTCATCCCCTTTGGTAGAATAGTAGAAAGTTTTTCCGGCTTCTTCAAGGGTTTGGATGGCTATGCGTCCTTCGGTGGTTCCGCCAAATATTAATATCATGTTTGAATGTTTATGGGTGATTAATCGTTGATTTATTTCCGGTACAGATGCTTGAACTCGTGTGCATAGAGCCGTGACAGACCTTCACGGTTGCCGATGGCTTCGCCTACGACAATCATGGTTGTCAAGGTGAGGTTATTTTCCTTCACTATTCTGGCAAGGTCTTTGAGTTCCCCCCTGAATATTTGTTCGTCTTTCCATGTCAAGTGGTAGCAGACAGCTACGGGGGTAGTTTCCGGATATTCCTGCAACAGTTCTTCCTGCACCTGCTCCGCAATGCTTGCACTGAGGAAGATGCACATGGTACTTTGTGAGCGTGCCATGAGATGTAGCTTTTCGCGTTCGGGCATGGGCGTACGTCCTTCGCCGCGTGTTAGGATGATGCTTTGCACTTTTTCCGGAATGGTGAACTGCGACTTCAAGGCAGCTGCCGCCGCCTGGAAGGAGGATATGCCGGGGGTGATGTGGTAGCTCATGCCGTGCTGGTCAAAGTAGTTCATCTGTTCCTGAATGGCACCATAGATACATGGGTCACCCGTATGCAGGCGTACGATGAATTTTCCCTTGTCATAGAACTTCTTCATCACTTCAAATTGTTCTTCCAAATCCATGGAAGCGGAGCTGAGTACGGTAGCACCGGCCTTGGCACAGAGAGTCAGCTCCTTGGGAACGAGGCTGCCGGCATACAGAATGAGGTCGGCGCGTTCCAGCATTTGGCGTCCGCGTACGGAAACCAGGTCCGGGTCGCCCGGGCCGGCACCCACTATTTCGATGTGGCCCTGGCGCACAGTTCTTATGTCAAGGGCGGCGGCCACGGTATAGTTCTCTCCTTTCTTCTTGGGCACCAGCAGCCGGGAGTTGTTTGCACTCAGTAAGGCGGCGGCTTCGCTGACGCTGGGGGTACCCATGTGCTTCATGACGGTTTTGCTGGGATGGGGCACCTCTATCTCTGCCAGTTCCTCGGCTGTATAGAAGTAGACCGGGAACTTCTTTTGGAGCGCTTTCACTACCGGTTCGTCACTTTTAGCTTTAATCGTGGAGATGGAGGCGATGCTTTGGGGCATGATGCCGTATTCCTTCAGTGTGTTCATAATCTCTTTCTCCACTTTCCGCACGGGACCTGCCAGCCGGGCAAGGCCGATGCCGAGGTGTACGACACAGGGCACGTAGCATATCATAGGCATTTCCGGGAAGTTGGGGACTTGGGGAGATACGCACAGAATCAGTTTGAAGCGTGAAGGTTTAATGTCCTGCACCCGGTAGAATACTTCTACATGAGGCGGCAGGTGCGCCTCCATCCAGTCCGTGCCTTCATTGCGCACCGTGAGCAGCAGGGCGGTGGGCTTGCCGGAAACGAAGAGGCTGATATGCTCGTTCATGCATACTCTTTTTTTCTCTTCGGGCGTCTTGGCAAGTTCTGCCAGCAGGAGGGTGGAGGGTTCGGCGTTGATGACCGGAAACCACCCGAAACGTTGGGGCAGGGTATCGAGTCCCCATAGACCGGTGCAGTCGCTTTGCGTGGTGACTACCGGTTCGGCCCCGAGGATATTCGCTACCTGGTGGGTCAGTTCGTTGGCTCCTCCGATGTGTCCGGAAAGTACGGAGATGGCAAATTTACCGGTACTGTCCACGCAAATCACGGCAGGGTCGGTATATTTGTTCTTCACGCAAGGAGCGATGGTGCGGACACAGATTCCCATGGCGCCAATGAAGACAAAGGCATCATAGCGGTTGAAGTTTTCCGCTGTGAATTTGCCGGCGGATTCTATATGTGTGCATCCCTCTTCGTGCCTGAGGGTGAAGATTTCGGAGTCGGGAAGTTCGTTGAGCAGTGATTGGGCTATGCTCAAACCGGCTTCGGAGATTAGAATAATAGCTGTTTTCATAATGGGTATGTTTAAGAAAGCGTGGCTTTCATAATTTCAATGGGGTTATATTCGTTCAAGGCGATATGGGTGGAAGGGTGGAGCACCATTCCGTTCCGCTCGATTCCTCGGCAGAACGCCTCCTTGCTTTCTGCCGATACGGAGTTGAAGACGATGCAGCCTTCGGGGTGCAGCACTTGTTTCACTTTCTCTATCATTTCCTCCAGATGTCCGCCGTGTCCACCGATGAAGACGGCATCGGGGCGGGCAAAGGGAGTGAGGTCGGTGTGCAGGAAATCTCCGGTTATCGCCGTAATGCCCGGCGCGCCGAAGCGGCGGGAGTTGGTGTCCATCAGCTCTTTTCCTTCGGGGCGTATCTCGAAGGAGATGACGGCGAGATGAGGAAATTGCAGGCGGGCTTCGATGGAGACGGAACCGGTACAGAAACCGATGTCCCAGAAGACGCGGCGGCGGTTCAGTTCCAATGCCTGCAGGGTGAGCAGGCGGATGGGAGCCTTGGTTATCATGCGGGCGCGTCCGTCAAGATGTGCAAACTCTTCATCGGGGATGCCGAAGGGACGGACTGGAAAGTCTGGGGCTTCGCTACCGTGCAGGGAGTTTGTGCGGCATTGTCCGGGATGGCTGTCCAGCAGCAGGCAGTTGGGATGTTCGAAGTCACCGGAAACCGCTTCCTGGGGTGTCATCCGGCGTATGCGTTCCTTTTCGGGATTGCCGAGATGCTCGCCGATGTATAGTGTGTAGTGGGAGTACCCGTATTCCAGCATGCGGGCGGCAATGGTGGCCGGGGTATGTTCGCGGTCGGTGAGGATGCCTATTTTGGGGGCACGCTCTATGAGGGCACGGTCGAACTCCTGCCAGGGGCGTCCTGTCAGGGAGACGGTGCGCATGTCGTCATACGGCATGACGAGGCGGTGTGCCAATGTCTGCAAGGAATTGAAAGCGGGATAGAGCAGAATGTCTGCCCCGGGAAGCTTGCGCTTTATGGTATTGGCAAAACCGAAGAACAACGGGTCGCCGGAAGCGAATACAATGATGGAGTCGTCCGTCGCCGTCTCTTCGAAGCGGGCAAATATTTCTTCATAACGGGAAAAGACGCGGTCCAGCGGTACGGTGATGGAAATCCATTCGGCCCCGGCAGGCAGCAGAGGACCGACAATCTCCTTATGCCGTATGCCACCGGAGAAGACCTTCCCCTTCCGTATCTGTGCCAGTGCTTCCGGTGGAAAGAAGGGGGAACGGTTGTCATCCATTCCTATGATTATAAATCTGTGTTTCATTCAATGAGTAATCTTATGAAAATATCAAGTAATGTAAGGGGGCATAACAAGTAATGTTATCGGTCGTAACAAGTAATGTTATGGAATGTCTCTTTTCACTTACACATCCCTGCCCGGGCGCAACTGCTCCGCATCGTTGTAGCACAGCACGGAGTTCACCAGCGTGGCAGCTAAGTTACTGCCTCCCTTACGTCCTTCTACGATAATCTTGGGTATTTCCGTAAAGGGTTTCACCATGTGTTTGGACTCCTGCACATGCACGAAGCCTACCGGTGCAGCAACAATGCCCGCCGGATGTGCCTTGCCCTTACGTATCAGGTCGCAGAGTTCCATAAGTGCCGTAGGTGCATTGCCGAATACAAAGAAAGCATCGGGATGCTCCTCCACAGCCAGGCGGATGCCTGCCTGGGTACGGGTGATGCCTTTCTCTGCAGCCATCGTCGCTGTGCGCAGGTCGCCAAGGTAACATTTCACCTCTACGCCCAGCCGCTGCAAAGCTCCTTTGCGGATACCGCTGGCTGCCATCGTGACGTCTGTGACAATGGTCTTGATTCCGCCTTTCTCGATGGCTTGATACAAGGAAGCCACGGCACCTTCGTCCGTATGCAGCAGATACTCCATTTCAAAATCGGCGGTGGTATGTATGGCATGGAGTAAAGCCCATTTATGGTCGAGGGGAATATGTTTGTTCTTCAGTTCCTTTTCGATGGTATGGAAACTGCGAATCATGATGTCTTGCCCGATGCCCGTGGCTTCGGTATTCGTGTCCCGGTAATAGCCGCGCGGAGTGATGAAGGCTCCGTTCCATTCGTAGGACTGTGAGTTGCCTATCAATATGACTGTAAACATATCCACCTCTTCGGGATTGAAATCTCCCAGCGTGGTGATGTGTACCGCTTGTTCCGGGCGTCCTGCCTGGCGTACATATCCCACGGGCGTTTCCGGTGAGCGTCCTTCCTGCAGAAAGAGTTCTTTCAAGCGGTAAAGCTGCCAGTAGCGTCCTTCACTTTTGGGGTTGTAGACTGCCGTCACGAAGTCGGCGGCAGCGGCTGCGATGATACGCCTTTCAATACGCTCCCAGGGAGTCATCAGGTCTGAAAGGGAGATGACACAGAAGTCATGTCCTACGGGAGCTCCCAGCAGTGAGGCTGCCTTTTGGAAAGCGCTGATGCCCGGCAGCGAAACGATTTCCACGTCGCTGTTCCTTTCCCGCTTCATCTCGTAGACAAGCGGCGTCATACCATAGATGCCCGCATCCCCGGAACTGATGACGCAGACCGTCTTTCCCTGCTCCGCCAGCTCGAAAGCCTGCTCGGCACGGGCGCGTTCACGCTTCATGCCGGTATCTATGCATGCTGTTGAGGGGTGGAGATAAGGGATTACAAATTGAAAATAATACTTATATCCCACCACTACATCTGATTCTTGCAAAGCGGAAATTACGGCGGGAGTCATATCCGATTCATTGCCCGGTCCGATGCCGGCAACAATTATTTTGGGGTGTTTCATATCCATATGTTCTATTGGCATACAAAGATAGAACTTATATTTGATGAAACCGAAAAAACTCTGCGCTAATCCGCGTAATCTGTGGTGAAACTTTATTGTCTAAACCTGCAAGTGCCGGTATTCGCTCGGAGTATAGCCTACGTTCTTCTTGAACACGCGGTTGAAGTGCTGCGAATACTGGTATCCCAGTTCATAGGCAATCTGGCTGACTGTCTTCCCGCTTCCTATAATCATTTCTTTGGCCAGGTCGATGATTTTGTTCTGGATATATTCCTGCGCCGTCTTTCCGGTTTCCTTCTTCA
>NZ_JBCNZM010000085.1:6073-20149 GCF_040227615.1 Bacteroides sp. RTP31139st1_H2_RTP31139_211217
AGGAACACTTTGTCTGCGAAGTATTTCACGGAAGGCAGTCCTTCGGTCTGCGGTTTGTCGCTTTGGAAATAGTCGTCTATCAGTGCTTCGAATTTCATCAGGATGTCCTTGTTGGCTGCCGAGCGGGTGATGAACTGGCGTTCGTAGAAACGCATGCAGTAGTCCAGCAGCAGCTCGATGTTGCGCGCAATCAGACCCTTGCTGTGCTTATCGATGGGGCGTTGGATTTCCATCTTAATCTTCTTCAGACAGTCGAGGAAGATTTCTTTCTCGTCTTCGGACAAATGCAGTGCCTCGGTAGAGGAATAGGAAAAGAAGGAATACTGCTTTATTCCCTGTCCCAGCGAGGTGCCTTTTATCAAGTCGGGGTGGAACAGCAGGCCGGAGGCGCTGGGCTGCATACCTTCCAGCATGTTGACCTCGGTCACCTGGCCCGGGGCGAAGCTGGTTACCGTGCCTTCCTGGTAATCGTAATACTGTTTTCCATAGCGTATGTCTCCGCATTTGGTGTTTTTGAGGAAAAGGGCGTATACGCCATAGTTCAAGGTGAAATGCCTGGGATATCCGGTGGCTTCGGACAAATCGACTACGCTGACCAGCGGATGCAGGGTTTCGAGACCGAACATCTTGTTGTATTGGTCTACAGCATTGAGCTTGATTACTTCTTCCATAAACGTTCCTGTTAGTTTTGTACAAATGTAGAGAATAATCCGGAAAGTTCCATATTGCAGGAGGAGGAATCCGTAATATGGTTACAAATGTCCGTAATCTGTGTACATTGAAAAGAGCTACACCCTTTGTCCGGAATGGTGTAGCCATCCGGAGCAAAGGGTGTAGCCTTGGTATGTAAAAGGTGTAACCCTTTTACGCTTGCTGGTTATCAATCTTTTAGCATGGCTTTGATGTGTTCCATATAGAGCTGGCGGATGGCTTTGTTTTCGCCCAGTCCCTGCATGCGTACATTCACTTGATAGCCTTGCTTTTCAAGTTCCGTCTTCCACACGCCGGCAATGTCTTCCTTGGTATGGTTGCCGCATACCAACAGCAACGGAACCAATGTCACGCTCTTGGGGCGTGTCTCTTTCAGTTGCAGCAGGGTTGCGTCCAGGGTAGGATATCCTTCAATGGTGCTGACGTGGAAGTTCTTCAGTCCATGGGCTTTCATCATGAAGTCGAGCATGGCGTAAGTAGCCGTGCTGGGTAGCTGGTTGCCGTGCCCCACATAGACAATGTCTTCTTTCTTTCGCAGCTGTTCGGCGGTCAGTATACCGATTACCTTCTCGCAGTCTTCGACGGAGTAGAGCAGGGGATTTCCCACTTTTATCTCCTTGAAGAAGGGACGGAGCTTGTCTGCATCCCTGCGGACGGAGGTCATCTCACTGCCTTCTATCAAGGTGGTGCTCTGGACGTAGATGGTCCGGTAGCCTTCGGCGCGAAGTTTCAGCAGTGCATCCGTAGGGCTGTCTTTGTACACACCCTCCTTGGCAAGTCTTTTTCGTACAATCGGCGAGATGTATGCTTCGCGCACTGTAAACTGCGGAAAGGCTTCTTGTGCCTCACGGGTCACGACGTCGAGCGTCAAGGCACGTGTCTGAGGGTCCGAACTGCCATAATGGGTGATGAGCAGAGCCGCCTTCTCCTCTTGTTGTGCGGAGGAGAAGAGGCTGATGCCGAGTAAATAGAGAGTGATGAAAAAATGTTTCATAATTGTTGTTGTTTCTAAATGCGTTATGGAGAGATTATTTTAGTCTGAGTGCCAGGCTGATTACTACCGAACGTCCCGGAGAATACAAGGCGAAGTTCTTGTTCAGCGGGCGGTTGTCTTTCTTGTTGAAGATATTGTCTATGCCGATGCCCGGTTCGATGACAAAGTTGCGGAAGCCGTCGAAGGTATGGCGGGTATTGAGGTTCCAGATGCCGTAACCCGGAGCATTGCCGTCCGCGTCACCCGGATAATAGACTTTGCTTTGCAGACGACCGTTCAGGTTGAGGTTCAAGGTATAGTCGCTCCAGCTGTGTGTATAGTTTCCGGTGATGGTGGCTGTATGGCGTATGCTGCGCTCGATGTTTTGCCATTCGCCTCCTTCGTTCAGACCGCGTCCATAGGCGTAGGTATAGTTTCCGGTCAGGGTGAAGCCCGGGAATAGATTGCCGTTCAAGTTCACTTCAAAGCCTTTGACGGTAGCTTTCTCGAAATTGAAGTAGTTCTTGACACTTAGGTTTTTCGTGGATGAAAGGTCACCGATTTCGGGGAACTCTTCACGCAACTGGTTCTGCTCTGCTTCCGGTAGGTCATCGAATTTAGTGGATTTGGAAGTTACCATGTTCTTTACATAGTTCAGGTAACCGGTGACGGAAGCACTGAAACGGTTGGTGCGGTATTCCATGTTGATGGAGTAATAGTTGCTGCGTTCGGGGTCGAGGTTCTCGTCACCCAATGAGATGGTGGCTCGTGTACCCATTGTCTTCTTGAACATGTGGTAGTAGAGCTCGTCAATTCCCGGAGCGCGGAATCCGGCAGCATAGGTGGCACGTACATTGAAGTTGCCTATGTTGTACATGGCTGCCACTTTGGGGGTGAAGCGTCCGCCCGTCTGTTCGTGATGGTCGTAGCGTACACCCACAACACCGGTCAGATGGTTCCATAGCTTCACTTCATGCTGGCCGTAGGCTGATGTCGTATAGACACTTTTGTCCAAATCGGAGTCGGGACGGCGGAGCACTTCACGGCGATAGTCTACACCGAACACCGTAGTGCTGTTGGTTGTAAAACCGAAGATACCTTTCAACTCGGCATCATGGAATTTCTGAAGCTTGGTAAGCGCATACTGTCCGGGCAGGTATCCGCTGTTTTCTATCAGGTATTTGTAGCGTGATGCGTAATTGTTTCCTGAATAGTCGAACTGGATAACGTTGCGTTTACTCAGTTTGTATTTGGCGCCTGCCCCCCAGTTGTAACCTTCGTAGGTAGTGTTGTACTTGCTTCCGCCGGTGATGTCTTCGCGTTCTACCGGACGTTCGAGTCCGCGGTTATAGTATCCGCCGTTGGCATAGAAGGAAAGCTGGTCCGTAGCATCATAGGTAAACTTCTGCGAAAAGTTATTCGAGCTGTAGCCCAGGGAGAGCGGGGCAATCGTTTCGATGATGTCTTCTCCATCTTCTGTCAGATGGCTGTTTTGCCAACCGTCGGAGTGGTCGTATTTATAGGAAGTATAGGACCCTATTTTTCCTTGGGCGATGTCCAGATTCAAGCCTTGGGAGAATTGATTCTTTCTCGTATAGCTGCTATTGCTGCTGAAGGCTACCACATCTTTAGGTTCGTTGGTAATGATATTGATTACACCGCCGATGGCATCCGAACCATAAAGGGAAGAAGCGGCTCCGTTCAGCACCTCGATGCGCTTGACGCGGGTCATATCTATTTGGTTGAGGTCGATGTTACCGGTGATGTCTCCCGTGACCTTGCGTCCGTTCACCAATATCAGTACGTGTTTGTTGGAGAGTCCGTTCATCATCAGATAGGACCCCATCGCGTTCGGACGGAAGGAGAGCGAGGGTACCATCATGGTCAAGGCCTGCTGGAAGTCGGTGATACCGGCACGCTTTATCTCGTTGGCAGTGATAACCGATACGGGAGACGGGGTATTCTTCAGTCGCTGATGTGTACCTGTACCCGTTACTACCACCGGGTTCAACTCGTGAGTTTTCTTGGTCATATCGTCGCTGTCACCTTTTTCTGCTTGTGCATAGGCACCGGTGGCGATGATTCCTCCCATAAGGAGAGCTGTGAGAAGTCTTTTCTTTATCATATATTGTTTTATTTTATATAACGCTGCAAATGTACATACCATTATCGGAGGGTGAAATACTTAATAGTTGTTATACTGCGATGGCCAAATAGCTATTAATAGGTACTGTATTCCCTTATTCCGGCACATAGATAATCTCTCCATTTTCAAGCTGATAGGCAACTCCCACTTTCTTTCCTCTTTTACCGGAGGTCTTTTGGTCTTCGCTGGGAGTGTATTTCTTGATTTCCTGCCCTTCTTTGGTAATGATTTCCATATTTTCCTTTCCGGGATTCTTCACCATGGTGAAGTCTTCTTTAGAAAACATCTCCGTCATATTGAAGCGGGAGACGAGAGCCACCATCAAGGCTACGGCAAAGACCATCGCTACGTCAAAAAGATTGGCTACCGTACCCATGGGGTCGGAGTCCGAATCGCTGTGCAGTAATCTGTTTCTCTTACTCTTCATAGTTTTCGTATCGTTAGTCCGTTATTCCTTTTCGGCCGTTTGGCGGCTTATCACTTTGTACAGATATTCCAAGTCGTTCATTTCGCGGGCATACCAGCGTTGTTTCACTTGCAGGGTAATGACGCCGACAGCAGCAATGACCAGCCCTACCACTGTAGTGGCAAAAGCCACCTGCATATTGTAGGCCATGGAGGAGATGTCTCCTTGTGCCAGCCCCACCAGTGCGGGACCCATCGGGATGAGGGTACCCATCAGTCCCAACATGGGACCCAGTTTGATGAATGTACGCGAACGTCCCAACTCCTTCTCGGCTTCCATTTCATAGTTGGCAAGCAGGTGTTCGCAGTAGGCAGCGTCGTCCCGGTGTGCGGACAATTTGGACAAGTTGCGGAGGAGAGGGGAGTTGCCTGCCGATGGGAGTTGCTGCAGCAGTCCGTCTATATTCTCTGGGGTGATGTTCTCCAGTGTTTCAGTGAATTGCTTCTGTAATTTCATCCGCTGGTAGAACTCGCCGAAGAAACCTCCCGCAAGGATAATGGCACGTAGAAAGAATAGCAGCAGCAGGACTACGACGGGAACCAGCAGCCCGTTTGAAATCCAGAACAGTGTGTTTGAGATTGTTTCCATATATCTTTTTAGTTTTTAATTCTTTAATTTATTTCAATAGCCCGTAGCAATGATGCTCAATATAACAATGAAAATATTAACAATGAACAGTACTTCCAAGCGCAGCGGCTTGTCACCGATAGCATATCGCAGCAAATGGCTACCGGCACCGACTGCAAAGAAAGTAACACCGGCTGCTATCCATGAGAGACTGCCGAAATCTATTCCGGGAAAAGTGAAAAGCAGCAGTGCCAGGACATAGCATATTACTCCGCCTATCAGTATGCCGGGGTATAACTTCAGGAAGAGGGTGACCGCTTGTTTGAAGGCCGTGTTGCGGGTACGCATTTTTGCGAAACAGTCGAAACAGAAAGTTATCATTATGGCGGCTTCCAGAGTGACACATACCGACAAGTTCAACATCTGTGGACGGGAGGCAAAGAAAGCTGCCACCACGGTCTTGGACTGTTCCGTCATCCATGGAGTCACCAGCCACGCAAAAAAGGCACAGCCTGCGGCAACCGTCCACATTCCCCAGCGTGGATAGAACCCCACCTTTAATAGAAAATTGAGGGCGATGAATAGGGCTAACAGATGAATGACGTATTCCATAATACTCTGTTTCTATTTATTCTTTTTTCTTTTCTTCAACAGTACGACCAGTCCGATGAAGGTGATGACGACAAGACTGCCTGCAATCACTCCGTTCACCCTGTTCTTACGTACCGTTTGTTCGGAAGTCAGTTTGTGTTCTTTCAGTACGACATCCTTGCCATCGGTTGCGGATGCTTCGTGTACCTCCTTCATGTTCTGGGTATAGGTCTGCTTCTCGCTATTATCCAACTGGTCGGCAACGAACGACTGTAGCTTGTCATTGTCGCAAACGAATTCGGTACAAGCGGCACCTTTTTCGCGTGTGATTTGTGCATGCAGGGAAGCAGTGGTTTTCAGTTGCTCATCAGATGCTTTCCAGTAACCTTTGCGGGCGCTTTCCAGCATGACGGCTGTCATAGCCTGGAATGCGGCGGGATTGACGCGGAGGAAGTACTCGTGAATGCCCAGCTTATTCTCATCCTTTATATACATTCTATACAAGTCATTGAACAGTTCTTTGTCCATGGCCGACGGACGCATGACGTGCCAGCCGAAGATGTTGCGGAAGATTTCGCCGAACATCTGCGCCGAACCTTCCCCGCCTTTCATCCGCTCTTGTATAAAGGTAGGGTTCAAGATGGTGGAACGTGTCTCTACGGCAATGGCCTCTTTGGCATCCTGCATGCGGCGGTTGGTCCGGTTGCGGTAGTCTGCCATATAGGCATCCGGTTCCTTGCCGGTCACGGTTTTGACGGTGAGCGAGAGTCCACCCGTAAATTCATATACATGATCCAGGGAGATGGGCCCCCATGTGTTACTTTGACGGGGCTGGATGACAACATCCGTTTCGGACAGTGCCGAGGCAAACAAACCTTCCTGGACGTCTCCCCAATTTCCGTCGTCCCCATAAGAGGCACCCATATTGTTGAGGTATCCTTCGGCTATCTCCTTTTCGCTTTCCCACGAGCCGCTGTGCTCGGTATAGGCCATCATACCGGTACTGTATCCGCTGTTGATCGGTCCGAATACACGCATCACAGACATTTCACGGGCACGTTTGGGGGAAGCCCCTTTTTCTACCAGTAATTTTTCCTGCAACAGTGTACCCGATGCCACATAGTTGGGATAGGTCTCATCTCCGGCTTCCGATGCCAGACGTATAGCATCGGTCAGTAACTTCAAGCGGGAACCGGCTATGTCGCGTAGCTGTCCGGACACTTGTACCAGCACATTGATGCGCGGACGCCCCAGTTCTTCACTGGGCACCAGTTTCAGGTCAACCACTCTGCCTTGGGCGTCGCGTACGGGTTCTACTCCCAGCATCCAGAATACCTGGGCCAGCGTAGCTCCTTCCGTATTGATGAATTCGCCTGCCCAGAAGGTATAGCTTACTTTCCGGGGATATTCGCCGTGCTTGCTGATGTACTGTTTTAAAGTCGCTTCTGCCAATCGCTTTCCATCTTCCCAAGCCCTTGGGTTGGGAGTATTCTCGGCGTTGATGCTGTACATGTTGCGTCCGGTGGGCAGAACGTTCGGGTTCAGTACGGGGTCACCTCCCGGCGCAGGGAATACGGTTCCTCCGCTGAGTGCACGCACCATGGCATTCTGTTCGTTGACGGGGGAGGCAAGCAACTGTTCGCGATAGAGTAGGGCGGGGCGAAGCTCCGGTGCTACAGATGCAGTATCCTTGGGTGGATTCTGGAGTAAGGCGGTCAGTCTTTTCCTGGCGGCAGGCAAGTAGTGGTGGGCTATATAGGTGAAGTCTTGCAACTGCTCTGTGGTGATTTTGCCTTTATCGCGGTCCTTGCGGGCCGTTTCGTATGCCAGCGGGTCGGCAGCGACGGCGAGAGTGGTGGTCAGCAGGTCGCGGTCAGAATAAGGCTCGTTCATGGTGTAGTACGCACCCAGTATCTTTTCGTTGGCTATCTCTTCGGTGAAGGCATCCAGACGTTCCAACTCCTCGGCTGTATAGGGTTCGCCGGATATGGAATCCAGATTGAGGTCGCGGTGCAGCCCCAGGCGCATGGCCTCTTTTTTGATGTTCATTCCCAGAGCCCGGTGTTTGGCAGTCCCTTCGTCCAGCACTTTGTGAATATCTTCCAGCAAGGCCGAATAGCGTTGGCGCATACCGCTCTCCACGTAGGGCGGAGTGAGATGGGTGACCAGTACGGCATGTGTTCGGCGTTTGGCAATGATACCCTCGCCTACGTTTCCGGTGGTATAGAAGTAGAAGTGGGGGAGGTTACCAATCAGTACATCCGACCAGTCGGCCTGCGACTGTGCCACATTCTTTCCGGGCGTGTATTCCAAGTTGCCGTGGGTGCCGAAGTGAATCACTGCATCTGCCTTGAATCCTTTTTGCATATACAGATAAGGAGCCAGGTAGCTGTGGGGCGGCGCTACCGGCATTCCATGCACCAGTTTGAACTCATCATCTCCCAATGCCGGGCGGGGCTGGGGGAAGAGTAGGATATTGCCGAATTGCAGGCAGGTAATGGCAATACTGTCCTCTGTTACCAGCAGATTGCCGGGCGCATCTCCATATCTGTCTGTCACTTCCTGATATTTCTCGGGAAGGAGTACTTCGTGTGCCCATTGTTCGTATTGCTCGGTAGAAAGCCATATCGGGTGTGCCGTTTTCAAAAACTGTTCTTGTGCTCCTTTGGCATACGAACCCATGACGGCACCGTCACGATGTATCCGCTTGCCGAACTCCTCTACAGTAGCAGGCAGTCCACTGACGTCGTACCCTTCCGAACGCAGGCGTTTCAAGAAGTTATAGAGTGAAGGAATCACTTCCATACCGCTTGCCAGCAGGGCGTCTTTTCCCGGAGTCTTGAAGTAACAGATAGCAACGCGCTTTTCTTTGTTGGACATGTCTCTCAAGGACATGTACTTGGTAATATGGTCCACTACGGCATCTATCCGTTCATTTTCAGCGGTGTACAGATAGTATCCTTGTTTGTTTTCGTTTTGGGTAGCGATGCAGAGGGGTAGCATGCCTCCATCTATCTCAGGCACCACTACACGGGCGGTCAGTGTGCCACCGCTGACGGGGGTATCCGGGTCCAGCCATTCCTCGTGGGGCTGAATCAGCGGGAAGGGCATGAATAAAGGAATGTTTTCCTGGTGCAGCCAGTTGATGAGTGAGTCATTGCCCAGCCGTCCCATAGGCAGGTAGACTACTGCATCGGGATGGAGGGTACGTATCATATCGGCACGCGGTTGACCTCCGGCTGTGAAAGGATAGACATTGAAGCCTGCTTGTGTCAAGCACGTGATGAGGGAATCTACGTGGGCACGGTTTCCTTCCATCGGAAAGTTGAGTCCGGAAATCAGGGCAAGGTTGCGTCCGTCCTCATGGTAGAGATTTTTTTCTTTCAGATAGGCGGTCACCTCTTGCGGAGTACTGAAGTAGCGGCCGTATTCGCGGTGGTAGAACATGTTCTCCAGCAATGGGATGGGAGGCTCGTAATCCTGGTGTCCCCACCGGTGGGGAGTGGCGATGTGGCGCAGGTAGAGTAAGGCATTCCGGTAGTTGTGCTTGTTGCCGTTCTTGAGATACTCCCGTAGCGTATGCTGTTGTTCATTGGTAACATTGTGATTGAGGGAGAGGGTGAAATTTCGTAACGTATTCGTAAAGACTGGTACTCCGCTGGCACCCACCCGTTCCACTTCGGCAATCTGGCCGTCGTCAAGGTATAGCCCTCTGCTGTACATCACGATGGCATCATAGCCGGAAAGGTCCTTCACCTCTTCTTTTTTTATGCAGGTGACTTCTATCCGGGCGCAGTCATTGTTCAGGGCAATGTCGGCAGCTTGTGCCAGGGTTGCGTTGATAATAAGTATACGTGTAGGAGCAAGCCAGTACTGATAGGCCGCAAAGCTGCAGACAATCAATAGGGCTATGCTGCCGAGGAATATTCCAAGTCTTTTCTTATTCATACAAGTTTATTCTCGTTAATAGCGTTTTTGTCTTTTACAACATTTTCTTCTTATATAATTCACACTTAACGCCACACCCGTGATGCAAACGGCTGTACCTCCAAGCAGCAATACCCAAAGCACAGTCTTGCGCAGGGTGGCATTGGAGTTCAGACCGGGCAGACGCATGCGGTGCAGGGCTGTATAGCTCCAGTATTTCCAGCGGGAGGAGGTGTCTACATGGCGGATGATTCCCGTTTCCGGGTGAATGTAATAGACGCTCCGGTCCGGGTCGTCCACCGTTATCTTCCAGACGGGAAGCTGGGGTCGTCCGCGATACATATTGCTCATGTCGCGATAGTAGGTCTCGAAATGTTCGAGCCGGGAGATACGTATGCCGGGGATATGTTGTGAAGAATCACGCTGGGAGGTATAAATGCTTTCCACGCCTTTCAGGATTTCTTCTTCGGAGAGTTGTAACGGACGCGGCAGGCTGTCGGCGGCATCGATGTAATACTCGTTTTTTCTATCTTTTACGATGTAGTAGGGATGTTCGCGGAAGTTGCGCCACTCTATCTGCAAAGCTTGGGGATAGGCAGCTATGACACGGCGGTAGTCCAAGGGGTAATCCTCCGGTTGTGGGGCACGGGCATGGAGCGTGCGTGTGGCGCTGCCTTTCTTCAGTGCCGGTTTATGAATCCATTCGGGAATGTCTGCCAGAGACATCATGCCGCTGAAGGTGAAGGTCAGTACGAAGATGCCGAAAAAGATTCCGCTGACGTAGTGCCAGTGATACCATCTTTTTCGGTAGGGGGAGAACTTGGGATGGCGGCTTCGGTGCGTCTTACGCCATACATCCACAGTTACCCAAATGCCGGCAATGACCATGAGACAACCCAGAGCTGTGAGCCAGATGACGGTCTTAGTCCAAAGGACGGTGTCCTGCCGCAGCCAGGTGAAGTATACCCAGTGGGGAATGGCACCCAGCCATGCCCAGAAGCGTTCGCTTCTGTTGGAGAACTGCAAGGCCTCACCGTTTTGTGAACTCAGATAGAGCTGTGTCCCGGCATCGTCGGCAAAGTATATTTTATAAATGGGCATTTCCTTTTTCAGTTCAGCGAAGGGAATCCATTGGTCCAGAGAGTGGAGGGTGTCGATACGGGTAATGGGAGAAGAACACCACAAAGCTGCTGTCCGGTGCAGGTGTTCACTGTCCAGAGAGGGTCGTGAGATGGTGGAATCGGCAAGGAAATGAAGCGTGCCTTTTGTGGTACTAAAGCTGAACTCGGGGTGTCCGGCATTGAGGTTCAGTATCGTAGACCTGACCTTTACGCCACGGGGCAGGCGGGCTGTGACGGAGGAGATGTCCGGAAGTGAGTCTCCGGTTTGGGAGAGCATATCCAGCTTTTGCATTTTCTCTTTGGCGCTGACACGGGGAAAGCGGTGGTACATCATCACGAAGGCGGAGAGGAACCACATGAGAAATAGGATACAGAGCAAAGTGCCCAGTATCCTATGAATAGAGTACATCAGTTTGGTGATAACATTCATTGTCGTTCGCGTTTTTCCTGCAAAAGTACAAGATGATTCAAGAACACTAAATACCCACTAATGGGTATATTATTCTGTGTCTTTTCCGGTAGCATAGGCCGCCTTCTTCGTCATGATGTCCAGCATGCGGTGCTTCAGTCCGAAACGGATATGGTCAATGAATATTTCTTGAATTTCCGGAATTTGTCCCAGTCCTTCCAGTTGTGCACTGACGGTGAAGCCTTCTTTCTCGAGCATCTCCTTCCACTCTCCGGCAATGTCGTTTTTGGCATGGTCTCCGGCAACAAACATGAAGGGTATGAGGGTCACACGTTTGGCTTTCCCGGCTTTCAGTTGTGCCAGCATGGTGTCAAAGGTTGGATAACCTTCGATGGTGCCCACATGGAAATTGGTCAGTCCGCCTGCTTTCAGCATATAGTCCATCTGACTGTAGATGGCGGTACTGGGGGTATAGGTGCCGTGGCCCACAAGGACGAAGTGTTCTTTGGTAGCTTTCTTGCTTTGTGCCGGGGCGTTGTAGCGGTTCCCCAGAATACTTGCCACTTTCTCTGCATCTTCGATAGAGTAGAGCAGGGGAGTACCTACACGTATTTCCTTGAAGAAGGGTAGTGCGTTTTCCACATCCCGGCGGAGGGATTCCATTTCTACTCCGTCAATGATGTTGGTACTCTGTACGATGAGGTGTGTGTAACCTTCGCTGCGCAGTTTCAGCATGGCATCCAGTGGAGTCAGCTTCGTGATGCCGCGCTCTTTCAAGCGGCGGATGATGATGCGCGACGTATAGGCTTCTTGGAACTTCAACTCCGGGAAGGCGGCTTGTGCCTTGGCGTTGATGGCATCAATGGTGAGGGCGCGGGTATCGTCGTGCGTAGTGCCGAAGTGCACCATGAGCAGGGCGGCTTTGTCGCCGGGTTTCATACTTGCAAGCATATCGCTGTGCTCGTAGTTGCCTCCCCCGTGCGCATGGCAGAGGAGGAGGAAATTACAAAGGAATAAAAAGACAAACAAATTCTTCATAAATACTGATGCTTGTTTTAATCGTTCTCTATGACACGTATCATATCGAAGTAGAAGCGTCCGTCCACTTCGGCTCCTTTCTCTACATTACCGGTCTTGATGTCATAGATGTAGATAACGGCGTTGGCATCTTCTTCAGTGTTTACACCAATGTATGCTTTGTTGTTGAAGATGACAGAACGCTGTGAGAAGCGACCGCCGCTGTAACCGATTTCCTTGCCATCATAGCTTAAGCGTGTCTTGGTTCCGGTGGTAAGATCGAGGATGGCGTAGTAGTGAGAGTAAGCGTCGATGCCGGGTTGCTTATCTGCAGCGGGTCTATCGGCATTGTCATTACGTGCATACACTAAGGCTTTGTTCCCTTCCAGATATTGAATGGTCAGCAATTTGCCGTCGGCATTGGGATAGCCGTTGTAGGAAGCGTCGAATTCTGTTTCGCCTTTGTTGATACGTAGCAGGATGCCTTTGAAAAAAGCGTTATCTTCTTCGTGGAAACAAGCTAGGTAGAGATTGTCTGCTTCGTCGTACATTACGCAGTTTTGCATCAGTTCTCCGTAAGCGCTTCCTGCCATTTCGCATTCGATGGGAGAGAGTACATCTTTTTCTACTTCCATGGTAGAGGGGTTGATAATGGCTGTATGGAAGTTAGGCTCTTGCTGGTCTATATTCGTCAAACCGTCTGTCTCTTTCCAATAGTAGAAGTAGTACAATCTGTTGTCTGATTTGCGGTAGGTGAGGATACCGGAGCTTGTCAGTTTGAGCCAGTTGGTGGGGGCTGGTATGTTGAGTTCACCTTCAGCAAGGATAGTCAAGTCCTCTGCGTTCAGTTTCGTATAAAGAATCTTGTCCTTCTTACCATTGGTAGACATGATGACGAGTGTGTTGTCATCAATCCAGGCATGTGTGTAGGAACGTACCTTATAGCTGTTGGCCTTGAAAGGACGTTCTGCAATAACCTGAACTGCATTGTTCTTGATTTGATATTTTACGAAACGGTCGTTGGTTGCGGGTATTTGGTAGTAATATTTTCCTTTTGAGATAGTCTCCATGGAATAATCTCCCAGTTCCGAACCTTCTCTTTTCACAGTGATGACACCCTGCTCTGTGGCCAATGAGTTGACGCTATGGACAATAGTGGTATTCTTGCTACTCATCCCACCGTGTTTGTCTACGGTGACAAATAGGTCGAAGTGATAGTTATCCTCATTGACTTCCGGGTCGGGATTAGGATTAGGTTCCGGGTCATCATCGGAACACGCTGTGAATGACAGTGCCATCATGGCAGCCATAAAGGCAATCAGTGTAAATTTGAATTTTCTCATTTTGAATGAATTATTAAATGATTAGTTAATGAATAGTCTGAATTTAGCAAAAAAAGCACGTCCGGGCTTCTGCAGCTTGTAGTTGTCATAGGCTGTCTTGTCGAGGAAGTTGGTACACTCCAAAGCCAGATTATAGCGTCCGCGTCTCCATGAGTAAGTGATGTCGGCATTACAGATGTGCTGGGCGGGAATGCGTGCCTTGTTATCATATGCGCCGTAAGCTTCCCAGGTCAGGAAGTACCAGTGTACCCACTGATAGGTACAACCCAGGCGCAATCTGCTTTCGGGCAGGGCAATGTTGCGGAAGGTATAATAAGCCTCTACGCTACCGAATAGCCACGGGCGGTTGGGCACACGGTTGTTATAGGTGGCAGAGGGCTTTCCGTCACCCTTGTACTTCTGCTGGTCGCGAGTGTCCTGGTAGCTGACGTTTGTGGCGAGTTGCAGTCTGCCTTGCCAGTCGTAGCGCATTTCCCCTTCCGCACCTTTTACATGGACAGCCGGGACGTTGGTATATTGCATTGTACCCTCTTTCTCGGCAATGCTGGTCTGAATGTAGTTGTCTACCTTACGGAAAAATCCGCTCATCTCATAATAGAATGTATGTCCATTGCCCGGGTGCCATGTGCCGAACAGAGAGGCATTGAAGTTGTTGCTGTTTTCCGGTTTCAGTGCCACGTTGGCATAGATGGTGGTACCGTTTCCCAACAGCTCGCGGGCGATGGGCAGTCTTACGCTATGCTCGTAGGATACTTTGATGGATAAAGGTTCCACGATGATATACCGGAGTCCGGCACCGTAACCC
>NZ_JBCNZM010000086.1:0-7073 GCF_040227615.1 Bacteroides sp. RTP31139st1_H2_RTP31139_211217
GATTGACGAAAGGATAACCGGTACAGGAGTCCCCCGGAAACTTGAACACATAGGCTTCCTGGCCTTCATAAATACCAAGGTATTCGAAGGTGTCACCGTATTGCTCAATAAGTACACGGGCCTCGTTCTTTACTTGTTCCGGTATATTCATAACGCATAAAAGGCATATTGGAAGCCTCGGTTGCAAAGTTATAAATTATTCTTGAATTACTGATGATTATGGACATAAAAGATTTTACGGAAATGATAAAGCGGAAACGTGACAGGCTGGACAGTATGATGCGCCGCAAAATGCCAGTCATGGTAGGACGAATGGCCAAAGACCATTTTCAGGATAACTTCCGGCAGGGTGGATTTGTCAATGGCGGTCTTCACCCTTGGCCCAAAGCCAAACGGCTGTCCTCGGGAGGTTCCGATGCCGCCAGCAATTATGGAACGCTGCTCTCCGGCAGGAAGCATCTGTTCAAATCGGTCGGATATACACCTGCAGACTACCGGGTAAGGGTATTCAACGAGGTGGTCTATGCACCCATCAACAACTGGGGCGGGGAAATCGATGTCACCGTCACAGACCGCATGAGGCGCTTTGCATGGGCCAAGTTCTACAAGGCTTCGGGAAAAAGAAAAAAAACCGGCACAGGGCAAAAGAAACGCGTCAAACGACGTTCCAAGCCGAAGGAACTGAATCCGCAGGCACAGTTCTGGAGGAACATGGCGCTTACCCCAAAAAAGAAACTGCACATCCGCATCCCGCAGCGCCAGTTCATGGGCGAAAGCGAAGAATTGAACCGGCGTATCCGGGAAAAGGTGGACCAGGAAATTACCAACATTTTAAACCAATAACGATATGGACGAAATTTTTATCGCAATCATGGAACAGATTGCACAGGAAATGCCGGAACTCTCTCTCATCGACGAGGACTACGGACAATTGGAAATGGGAGCAGAAGAAGACCAGTACCCGGTCACTTTCCCTTGTGTATTAATCGGAAATACAAACTCCGACTGGCACGACCTCGGATACGGGGCACAGAAAAGCGAATCCGCACTGACCGTCCGGCTGGCCATCGATTGTTACGACGATACAAGCTACGCATCCGGCACGTATGACAAGGTGAGGGAAAGGCAGCAGCTGGCCAAGAAATTATACAAGTCGCTGCAGTGTCTGCAATGCACGGACAACGCTTCGCCGCTGGTACGCGAGAAAAGCCGTTCGTATGCCATGCCGCATTACATCAAGGTCTATGAAATGACGTTCTCATTCACACTGCACGATGAATCGGCCATGCCGTCATCTTATGGGGAATAGTTCCAGCTGGGCGGCAGTCAGACGGGGGGCTTTCACCTTGGGAACAGGCTTCAGATTGTAGTCTGTTCCCTCACGTGATTTCCGGCGGATGATGGTCATGATACGTTCCTCGGATATAAAGAATTCGCGCTCCGACAACACTTTTAAAGCATCGTCGAACCGCAACCGCTGTATTTCTGTCCAATAGTAGTAACGACGGCATAGTGCCTCGTCACGCAGCTTGATCAGTTCTTTATCCCGTCCTTTGCCCATACATTTTATTTCTCTTACAAAAATAACTGATTTCCATCTATTTTAAGAACAAAAGCGCCGCAATTATAACAACTGCGGCGCTTTCTGTTTATAGGGTTAACGGGTTTCGGTTACAAACGGCAGAAACTGGGTTCAATGCGGGTCCATACGCCGTTTTCAGGGTTGCGGCGGCTGAAGTAGTAGTTGGTGGCATTGCGCTGCACTACATTAGCTTCCTTGAACAGGCGCATGATGTCTGCATACTCTTCATCGAACTTATCTTCCAGTTCATACAGCTTTGAAATGCTCTTGTAGTCCAGGTCGCCCATCTTGTTGCGCTCCAGCAGGGTCATGGCCATCTGATACATCGGATCATCAGAACCTTTCTCGCTGTTCTGCATGTAGCGCTTCAAATAGTCAATCAGACGGTCGGCTGCCATGTCGGCTCGTTCATCGAAGCCTTTCACCTTGTTGCTTTTCACTTCCAGACGGAAGTCTCCGTCCGTAATGGTATAGCTGCGCTGTTCGTCGCTTTTCACCTGGCCGTATTCCTTCATCACCTTGGTAAAGGCATCGGCTTCTTTTTCCAGCCATCCGCGGAACCCGGTCACGGCATTCACCATCTCAAGAACGTTGGTCTTTACTTCGTGCATAAACTCACCGCGTAATGCCTCGTAAGTTTCACGACGGGCGATGCGGTCTTCTTTCTCTTCTTGCTGCAGCTGGGCCATGAGGGCTGCTCGCTGTTCTTTACTCAGGGACTTGATGTCCACACTTTGATTGTTCTTTTCCATTTTAAATCATTTTAGTTGTTAATCAGCTATTACTTTGTCATCCTTCAGCAGCAAAGCGAATGTCCTGTCTCTTTCTGCTTTGGTTTCAAACTTCTTGTATGTCTTCCAGCCACCGTTTATGCCGGTACACATCTTTATCCTCGGGCCTGGATAATCATCCTTTCGTATTATACAGAACCCCGCTTTTATCAGCTTGTCTTGGTCATCTATCCTCATAATCATCCTGCTTTTCCGGTTCATCGTCTATCAGCATGGCCTCCCCATTGGCATACGCCCAGTCGGCCAGTTCGTTGAAAAACTCCGCTGCATCCTGGTTCTCCATATCGGATGTCGTAAGGGTCACGTCTTTTCTTATGCGCTCAAGCGCTTCATGTGCTTTTTTATCCATATTGCTCTATTTATCGGTTAAACCTCCTGTTCGTTGGATAGCCCGCAGTTTGATGGCCAGTTGTTCCAGCTCGGCTGTACTAACCTGAACAAAGGGCTTGCCGGCTATCCGGGGGTTGTTGCAGAATTCGTTCACCCGGTTCCAGTCGGTGGTGTCTAGACCCAACTGTTGCATCAGCTTCAGGCAGACGCTGCGTTTCCGTCGCAGTTCCTCGCGAAGTTTCTGCCGCCATTCGTCTTGTCCGCTCAGTTTCTCCAGAGCAGTACAACAAACTTCATACTCCTTGGCCGTCATTTCCTTCAGACTGTCTGTCCGGTTCCACGTGTACTGCAGCACGATTTGTTTTTTGAATTCCTCCCGATCGCCCTGATAAGGCAGTTTGTTGAACAATGCATAGAACCGGGCGAAATTGGTTACTTCCTGTGCCATATCATCCTTTCACTTTTTTCTCCACTGAAAGAATTGCCAAACTTATCATCATAAGTTTTACAGACTGGCTGTCCTCTTCAAACAAATCAATATCCGCAACCACAGGCTCACCGCTCATGGTGTTCCATATTTGCTCTACCTCTTTCGTCTTCTTTTGATTCATCAAAAAGAGATACGCGTCATACTCGGAACGGTCAAATTCAAATACGACCTGAACTTTCTGTTTTTCTTCCATACATTCACTATTAAAAGGTTATTCAAACAATACTTTAATGCCACACGAACTGGCTACGTCAAGCTCCAGTTTGGCTCCCTTGCTCAGTTCCCAGTCCTTCAGCATGTAGATATAGTCACAAGCCAGCAACAGGGCAATGTCGGCCCGCATGTGGGCTCTCCAATGAGCTTCATCCGGCAATCCGTTCCTGAAAGGGTTTACAGGATCATAGCCTTGTGCCATCAGTTTCTCCTCGGCACGGCTGAAGGCTTCCTTGCGCTCATTCATATCATAGTGCGCGATGGCTCCGCTGATGTACACTTTCCCGGCACCGGTCGCTTCACCACGTTGAAAAGCCTTGTGTCGTTCCCACCGTTCCGGAACCACCACACTGTAGTTGCACGATTGGCAGCAGCAGCCTTCTTCTTTCACCGGGAACGGATTGTATCCGTAGCCCTCATACTCTTTGCCGCAGATGCAGCACACTTTCTTTTCTTCTTTCTTTTCCATCACTTCAAATCTTTAATGTTTATTTGGCAGGACGGATGCCATACCTGAATATTCCGAGCAAACATCACATCCCTGGTTTCTATCACTACGTGTCCCTTTGTCTTGGCCCTGCGCAGACGGAGGTCGCTTTGTATGTTACGTTCTACCCAATCGTCCACCACGGCCTCCGCTTCCTGTTCTTTCAGGAGTATCTGGTACAGCTTATTCTCCCATTCCATCATTCAAATAATCCTCCATATTATCGTCCTTCAATGTTTTGGCAGCACCTTCTTCCCATATCACGTAGGGCTCACCGGGCCGCTCCATAAAGCGGCTTTTGCACCAGGCTTTGAAACAGCTTACCATGATTTTCACATCGGCATCATATTCCACCTTGCGGGCGCTTCTACCTGCCGGATGAAGCCCCTCGGCATGGCTGATGAAGATAAACAGTTTCTTGGGATGACGTTCCTTGAACTCCTTGTAGGTTTTGTAGTTCAAGCCGCTGTATTGGAAGCTGTCGATAATCACGATTCCGGGACTGCCTCTGCGCCGTAACCGTTCCTCCAATTGCTCCATCGGTTCCCGGTCAAGGATAATCAGCTTCTTTTTCACTTCACCCATCTTGTGCCGTTTCAGGCTCATCTGGAACGACAAACCGGTACTTTCTTCCAAACTGTCATAAATTACGCGTCCGAAGCTACACAGGTACTTGGCCAGCTGCATCACAAAGCTGCTCTTACCGTTTCCGCTGGCTCCCCAAATAATCCACACGCCGCTCTTGGCCGGGTTGCCTATCGAGGTTTGCCAGTCCCCGGAAAACTCGAACCGGGGAATCTTCATGTTCAGCACCTCACCGGGACTGTAGGCTCTCTTCAGTTTCACGGTTACCTCCTTTCAATTCTTCAATAAGAGCATCAGCATAGTCCACAGCAAGTCTGGCAACTTGTTTTATAGACATTATACCTGATGAATTGCTTCTTACTACCGGAAGCATGCTTTTGGCAATTTCATATCTGCGCTGTTCCCAGTCTATCTCATTCGCTTTTCTCATCTCGCGATGGATACCGATAACAGCATCCATCGCTTGCATTTCTATCTTGCTTATCATGCCTGCATCCTCCTTAATTTTTCGATTTCGGTATATACGCGCCGCAAGCCGCCTCCGGTGCTATGAACAATCTTGGCAATGTCGGCACCGTCCGGGGCATTGATTTTTGCGACGATGGCAGCCTGTGCCTTCAGAAACTTTTCGCGTTCCTGCGCATCGTCCGGGGTCACCTTGCTGTAGGAGTCACCGTAGCGGCTCAACATTTCGGTATAGCCCACCTTCTTGCCTTCGATGGCGCGGTTGATCTTCTCCTTTAATCCGTCGGCACCCATCATATACCAGGCACAGCAGCGTTCCGTAGCGTTCCAAAGCGCCTTTAACTCCAGGAAGGCTTCATACTGCAGGTCCCCGGCTTCATCCAGGATAACCAGGGGCGTATCAATCGTGCGCAGGTAGGCCACCAGATCCTCATACACGTCGCTATAGCGTCCGTTGCTGGTCACACCGAATTCCTTGGCAATGTAGCGTATCAGCTTCAGTTTGGTCTTCACCTGGCTACAGTCCACATATACGGCGTGCTTGTGCTGCTTCACGTAAGCTTTCGCTGTAAAGGTCTTGCCGATATTGGGCATATCGCACAGGATGGCACTCAGCCCGCTTCCCTGGCACACTTCCAGCTGCTTGCTCACAAACACGTAGGTCGGGGTCTGTGCTGCCAGCCAAGGTATTTCTGTACGCAGTTGCACGCCTAATCTTCGGGCTATACCTACCCAGTTGGCATCACTGACCTGCTTTTCATAATTGCCCCGCTTGATGGCATTGTAAACGCTGGGGGCTATGCCCAGTGCCGTGGCATGGCGGTTGTCACTGGGATAATTTTCACGGTCGGCGGCTATCGCTGCCACAATACGTTGCTTTACTTCATTTGTTATTTCCATTTGAATGCTGTTTTAAATTCGTTCTAACGTCGTTAATTATATCTTGGCTACTGCATCATGCTCGAAGGCACTGATGTCCATATAGGCTGAGTAATCTTCTTCCTCGGCTTGTGCAGGAAGGGGAACGGCTTCCGCCTGTACCTCTGTTATCAGCTTTGCTTCCTCTTTGGCAAGGATGCCCACACGCTTGATCTTGCCGTCCTTCATCATCTTGTCGAATTGAGCTACATACTTGGACTGTTCGGTATAGGCTGCCTTGTCGTACTCGGTCTGCTCGGCTGTATTCTCATTGTAACGGGCTACGGGCTTGCAGGTGGCGATATATCGTCCGTTCTGGTAGATATATACCTCGTTGATGGTTCCGTCGGCATCGGGCAGATAATAGGCATCTACCTTGTAGTTCCTCGGCTCCAGCTTTTCGATGATTTCCGGGCTGGGCAGTCCGTATTGGTTGTACATCACCGTGCAGTAGGTGTTCTGCCGGATGGTTGTTTCGGTGTGCTGTCCGATGAACCGGTAAAGAACGGCCTTGTCCCAAGGTGCAAGGTTCGGGTTCTGATGGGCGCAAAGCACATCCCAACGGCTCATGCCCGGATAGCGCTTGTGGTTGGGGTGAGGCGGTGCGTTGAAGGTCTCAATGGCGCGTATATCATCGGCTACCAATTCTTCATAACTATAGGTCTTCACCTTGTAGGTGTTGTTCTTTTCTTCATACACCTTTTCTTCCTTCGGGCGGTTGGCCTCCAGCTTGGCATACCATCGGCCGATACCTACCTGCGTGCGTTTCTCCACACCGTATTTCTTTTCGCGGTTCTTGTGCTCGGCACGTTTTTCACGCGAGTTCCCGGGGTTACACCAGCGGATCAGGGGGAAGACGGTACCGGCTTGCATCAATCCGTCGGCAAAGTCGCTTACCAGGTGGTGTTCCACTTCTAACTCGGCGGGGATATACATGCCGTTCCGGTCCAGGGTCTGGAACATGTTTCGCATGCAGTCTAAAAATAACTCGGTAGTCTTGTACCGGTTGTAGGCATATCCCACCACAGCACCGCTCACCACATCGTAGGCATAATAGGCTTTCACTCGGTTGCCATCCTTCATTGGGCGCGGCAGGTCGCGGTCGTCAAGAGAAACCTTACTCAAGGAATATTCACCGATGCTGCGCAGATGATAAGGACGGTAGGCATTGTTGAAATCCCATTGGCTCATGTGCCGCTTACCGCGAAGGGC
>NZ_JBCNZM010000086.1:7083-8624 GCF_040227615.1 Bacteroides sp. RTP31139st1_H2_RTP31139_211217
TTGGTCTTGGGGTTGTTGAGGTAGTTGGCTACTGTGGCCGGGCTCAATACCAGCGGATTTCCATCCTTGTCGGTAAAGTCTGCCGGATTCAACACCTCGCCGGTTTCGGGGTCATATAGCTCCAGTTCTCCTTGCACAAATAGATTGTACTGTTCCCACACGGTGGTATTGAAGGGCTGCTCCGGTTGGGCATCGATGCTCAGCAGCAGGCGTTCAATGTCATAGGTCACTTTCCGGCGGTTCTGGTTCATGAACTTGCGGCTGATAAGGCTTTCATAGCCGTTGGCCTTGAAGTCATTCACACGCTTCTTGAAGCGGTTGGAACTGACAGGCAAGGTATGTCCGAACTCTGCTTGGTAGTAACTGATGGCTCCTGCCAGTTCGCCCCAGTTCACCGGCCCGGCCTTCATGGCCTTTCGCATAAACGTGGCATCCTCCATGGCACGCATCACTGCCTCAATTACCGAAGCGTTTACCGTATATTCTTGGATGTGTTCCGGTGGCAGTGCATCTCCGTTGTCAAAACGGAACCGGGTGTAAAATTCCCGGGCTTTCGCATCGATGTGGTAATGGCTGCCGAGCCAGTTTCTTATTACGTCTTCTTTCATATCTCCGTATTTTAGTTTTATCCTTTCCTGAAACCGTAGGGGCATGGTGGCTATTTCTACCAAAACGTAACCTCCCAGACCTCTTCCGGATCGAACTACATTGATTTTCTCCTTTGCCGCTAACTTCTTGTAATTGGGTATCGACATGATGGGAGCAAGTTCTTCTTCGGAAAGAGTGGAAGGATGAACTCCTTTCAGCGTGCGGCTTCTGCTATAGTCTGCCTTTCCGTTCACCATCACCGGTCGGTCATCGTAAGTCAGGTCATTGTAGGATATGCACAATATCTTTCCATAATACTCCATTTCATTTCTATTTATAAGGCAGATGCCATCTGTTGGGTCTCGTGCTGCAGCTGCATGAAATCCGATACAAATTCACATTGGTAGGTTTCAGTCCGTTTTCCGTCCACGTACACATCCACATCATTGGTCTTTCTGTGGACCACGAGTTTTACACGGGGACCGAAAGTGCAGGTCATGGTCTTCTCGCACTCCTCGAAGGTGGTTTCGCAGTTCGGGATGAAGTTCCCGTCAGTCAGTTTGCCGCCTCGCTTCAGGGCAAGAGTGCGTATCCGGCGCGCCTGATCGCTGTCACGGACAAAATTCAGTGCTTGCCACACAGCCTGACGGCTGCATCCGAATGTCTTCATCAAGAAGGTCTTGGTCTCGTTATCTGTCAAAATCTGCTTTCTCATATCGTCATACTTTTTAATCGTTATCGTTCGTTCAAAGGTTTTCAACGGCTTCCGCTATTTCCTAATCACCCGTCAGTATTTCATGAAGGCGTGTCCCTTTCTGCAGTTCTTCGACCAGCACCTGCATCGCTTCCTCACACACACAGCTCACATTCTCTATCACCCGGTAGGCATCCGAGTTGCTTATCTCATCCTCCGTCATGAATTGTCCAGCCAGCTCCATCGCCTGGTCGGCAAT
>NZ_JBCNZM010000086.1:8634-9532 GCF_040227615.1 Bacteroides sp. RTP31139st1_H2_RTP31139_211217
GCGTATGTGCCGTACTGCCTATCATCGTGCGCAACTTCTGTTTGAACAGACTCTCTGCTGTTCTCGGATTGAAATTCTTTGCCATAACTCTAAATTTTAAAAGTTTATATCGTGGGGCGCGGGGAATCGAACCCCGACGGCTTTCTACGCTTTCTTATTTCGATTTACCAACTCTCCGGCCGTGCCTGCCGCCCCTGCCCGTCTTTCCGGGCTGCCAGTTATCCGGCAATCTATTTGCCTTGTTCTTCTATCATCGAAAGGACAACCATCCTGTCTTCATCCCAAAGCGGAAGCCCCAATTCAATGGTCCGTTTCACCACTTCCATCTCACCGACCAGCCCTACCGCTTCTTTGCGGAAATCGGTATCGTCATACGCATGTGCCTTGCCAATCAGAAAATCGGTCAGGTTGTCGATAACTTCCTTTTGACGTTCACATTTCATTTCATAGTTCAGCACTCGCACATGAACATCGCGGATAATCCGGCTGTCCCCATGTTTCTTGAAATCTTTGCAGAACTCATCCTTGTTCATCGAAGTGTTCAGATAAACCGCATGGATGTAATCAAAATCCTCTGCTGTAGGGGTTATCCCCGTCCGTTCCATAAATTCTTGCTGTGTCATAAACTCACTTATTTTATTGTATTATTCTGCATCTTCAATTTTGAAAGAAAAGCACTTATCCGCCAATACTCTTTTTACAAAGTCTAAGTCGTATCTATCAGCTGAAAAGAAAACTGCCTGATAATCTACACTGGGATAAGCCTTGATTGCTGTTGTATCTACCATCTTCTTGACCAGTCCGTAAAGAGCTTCGGCGGTCTCGGCTGTTGCTTGAGCTATAATTACTTTTGCTTTCATTTTCTTTAATCCTTAAAATTCGCTAATCACACGCCTTT
>NZ_JBCNZM010000086.1:9585-20018 GCF_040227615.1 Bacteroides sp. RTP31139st1_H2_RTP31139_211217
GTTTACATCTTAAACACGCTGCAAATATATAGAATTATTTCAATACATCAAACTAAATATGGAAGAAAATCAATATAAAGATATGAATTTTATAGAAAGACTTCAATATTTCATGGAGAAAAAGGGCATAAATGACAATCAAATGACTGTTAATGCCGGTCTTTCTGTTGGACTTATTGGGAAAGCAAAGGTGTCTGGCAAAGGCATGAGCTCAATGAATATTGAAAAAATTCTATTAGCCTATCCGGATTTATCTGCCGATTGGTTACTTACTGGTGCAGGAAGCATGTTGAAAGATGATTTGAACGGCATTAAAACAATAGACGAAGCAAATTCTTCGACTCTGCCTACCACATCTATGAACCCATCCATCGGTACACCATACTACGATGTGGACTTTATCGGGGGCTTTGATGAAGTGTTTAATTCACAGGTAAACATACCTGCCACCAACATTGTAATAAGGGGATTCGAAAAAGCCAGCCTTTGGTGCAATGTCACCGGGCACTCCATGGAACCCAAAATAAACCATGGCGACATCATTGCCCTGCACCAATGCACACTCAACGACATCCAATATGGCGAAATCTATGCAGTGGTGTTGGATACCATCCGCACCATTAAAATCCTCCGCAGGTCGCCGGATCCGGACAAGCTGCGCTTCATCCCCATCAACACCAATGATTACGATGAACAGGAATTCGACAAATCACGCATCATCAATGTCTTTGAAGTAATCGGAAGTATCAGCAAGTTCTTCTAAGTGGTACACGCATGCCTCCTACAGAAGGCTAAAAAAGGACGCACGCACACACTTTTGAAGGAATTTACCTGAAGCAAACTCGTAAATACACTGTAAATCAAAGGATTTATTTTATTATAATAAGGTATATCACACAAACAAGTGTCGTTTTTCCTCTCTGAAAACAGAGAAAAACGGCACTTGCTTTCATTTATAACATAGTTTCCTATTTCGGGCGTACCCTCTGAGAACTGAAAAAGTAACCCCTAAAGTAACCCCTAACTTAAAGAAGTAGTAACCCCTAACAGTAACCCCAATAGTAACCCCTAACCAAATAAAACCAACCGTAGGGGCATAAAAAAAGGGAGCCATAAGCTCCCCAATCAGCATTCAAAGAAATAACGCCTACAAGCCTTTCTAACGGCGCTATTATATCGTTCTAACCATTCCCTTACTACCACCCGAGATGAGCGTAGATTGCTTAATTATAGCCTTTTTCGTGCATATTGTGCCGTTACCAGACAGCCCGGCATGAAGCAGGTAATTCTTGGTTGCCCCCACCTGATCTGCCGTCAGAACCGTATAAACAGCCGATATACTGCTGAAATACCAATCTTTCTGCTTCGTCCCGTCTATTTTATGCAGCAAATGCACATGAATCACTTTTGCCATATTCGTTTCTATTATGCTGCAAATATACCAAATAATACTTATTTGGAAGAATTTTAAGGCAACATCTTTAAAAATAGGCACAAAAAAACGGCCACACAGCCGTTCACACCATCATATAACAAAATCCATCAACCCAGCCATAAAACGGCCACACAGCCGAAAATAAAACCCTTCCAGGCCGTTTTAGCCCCATCTGCAAGCCCGATGTAAAGCAATCCCCCGAATATCCGAAGAAAAGCCCCTCAAACGTAAAGCAGATGTAAGCCATGTAAAGAGAAAAACCGCTTCGAAATATTCAGCCCATTTTCCCGATCATGCCTAAACCCTTTGGTTTTCAAAACCTTTCGCCCATTTTTCCCGACCATTGAAAAAACCGCTTCGTTCTATGCCCCATACAGTTGTTCCTGTTCGGGCATCTCCAAAGCCCGACAAATGGCCTGCTTTATCTCCTCAGTGTCATTGGGGTTAATCAACAATGCATCCGTCATCTCAATAGCTGCACCTGCCATTTCACTCAAAATCAAAACACCCGGATTATTATTTTTCGAGGCTACATATTCCTTGGCAACCAAATTCATGCCATCACGAAGTGGAGTTACCAAAGCTACATCAGCTATATAGTACATTGCCACCAGTTCTTCAAATGAAAAACCGTGATAGAAATAGCAAACCGGAGTCCAGTCCATCGTAGAATACTGTCCGTTTATAGAACCTATTTCTTCGTCAATCTTGGTTTTTAGCTCAGCATAACTATCTACATGGTCACGTGATGGAACAATGACCATTGCCAATGTAACTTTTCCACAATATTCAGGATGACATTCTAAAAAGGCAGCAAATCCCCATAAACGGTGCAGAATGCCTTTGCTATAATCCAAGCGGTCTACAGAAAGAATCAACTTATGATTCCCGAAAAATTTCCGTGTACGGTCTATCGCCCGCTGTACTTCCGGTCTGGAAGAAGCATTGTGATACAGTCCGTAGTTGATTCCCATAGGAAGAGCATCGGTCCTAACTACTCTATTCCCGAGTTGTGCTTCGTCCAGTTTAAAGTCAATACGCAATACCCGTTCGACAGCACTGATAAAATGCCGCATATAGTCATGAGTATGGAAAGCTATAAAGTCTGCACCCAATAATCCTTTCAGGATTTCTGCACGCTCCGGTAATATCCGGAAAAGTTCATAGGAAGGAAAAGGGATATGATGGAAATATCCGATATTCAAATCCGGGTAAACCTTCCGAAGCATTCCGGGAAGCAGCATTAGCTGATAGTCTTGAATCCACACCTTGTCACCTGGACGTATCACGCGGCAAATGGCATCGCAGAACAACTGGTTCACTTCCTGATACGATTGCCAGAAAGAGTTCCGATACAGCGTATAAACAAAAAAGTAGTGACATAATGGCCAGATAGTACTATTACTATAGCCTTCATAATAATTCTTTATCTGTATTTCGGACAAGAATACTGGGTGGAAATTTATTCCTTCCAATCTAGAAGTGATTTCCTCTTTACTTTCTTCGTTGTCAACGCATATTCCAGGCCATCCAATCCAATGTTTTTCGTAGGAAATCTGAAGTGAGTCCAAACCGGTAGCCAGTCCACCTTCACTTCGTGAAAACACGAACGTTTCATCCTCTTTGGTAACCTTAACGGGTAATCTGTTTGATATAATATAAAGTTTCATGTATGAGTTAACACAAGAAATATGCCAATTCATACAATATTTTATTTATTGCTTAAAATCAGTATTTTAGAAAAAGATAAAGAGAAAAACAAACATTCAAAAATGAAAAAGAATATTCCATTTCGATATGGTCCTACTATTACCAATTATCACTGAAAATGTCTTTCTTCACCAATGCTTCAATTCTTTGCTTATAGCAATTTATCCCTTCTGCTATATTTTTACTAGCTTCCGAAGTCCCCATTCCATAGACTACAAGAGGAGTTTGCCATATCATTCCAGCATGTACAGCACTTGCTTGATAAGGTCTTAACAACTCATCCACCGTAAAACGATTTCTTCCTCCGCTTCTATAAGCATCATGTTCAGAGCCGGCAGTAGTGACCACCATCAATGTCTTACCAGCCACAGCAGGAGTTTTTGCCAGATAAGTAAATACTTCATCCAACCATCTCTTCAATAAAGAAGGAGCCGACATCCAATAGAACGGAAACTGAAATACAAGCGCAGATGCATGCGATATGATAGTGCTCCATATCTCTGCATTAAAAGCATCTTCCATACGCATCTCATATAAATTGTATATGGCTACCTCTCCCATGTCACTAATAGCATCCATCAATGCCTTGTTAGCTCGCGACTCTTTTATATTGGGATGTGTCAGAAGAACCACTACTTGCTTTGAATCTTTATCCATATTGTTTTTCTTTTAGTTTAAAATCATTGATGTGTGTACAAATATACAAAATATAGATATACGAGTAGGAGGAAATAAAAGTTTTCTTCCTACTTTCATTTTCTGACATATATTTTCGAATGTGACGAAAGAGGCGGAAAGCGGGTGAGGGCAAAGGTATAAAAACAAACTTCTGAAGAATTTATTATGCGGACTAACGAAAAATAATGTATCATCCCCATATAGATTTACTAGTGATTCCGTATGAGGAGCTTATACCCATCAAAGCATGTTCTTGTTAAGACAAATTAAAAAAGGAACAACAGTAGTTGTTCCTTTTTTAAGTACACCCTCAGGGATTCGAACCCTGGACCCACTGATTAAGAGTCAGTTGCTCTACCAACTGAGCTAAGAGTGCATTCCTTATTTCTTGTTTGCGGGTGCAAAAGTAGTCCTTTTATTTTATTCGTGCAAACAAAACGGTGTATTTTTTGCGATGAAATGGGATTTTTTATTCAAACTCGTATAAATCAGAAGGAGTAGTACGCTTCAAAGCACACAACTGTACATCCTTTCCTACGATAATTCCTTTTTCCCTTAATTTCCATTCCACTGTTTTATATGCCAATTCAGGATGATTGTTGTCCTTGCTCAAATGACAAAGCCAAATATACTGTAAATGTTCCGTCATATTTTCCGAAAGAAATTCAGCAGTAGCAATATTACTCATGTGTCCGGTGCGGCTGGTAATCCGTTCTTTCAGGTATTGGGGGTAGGTACCCATGCGTAACATTTCCTCATCGTAGTTGGCTTCCAATATCAGATAATTGGCCTTTCTGATATATTCTGCGGCCGTAGGAGTAATTTCACCAAGGTCTGTAAGAAAAACAAACACTTTTCCGTCTATCTCAATGCAATAGCCCACATTGTCCGTGCCATCATGAGGTACCTCGAAAGATTCGATATGAAAATCTTCCAACTGCATGGGTTGCTGCTTTTCCAGGTAACGGACAGACGAATATAACTTTTCTGTCATGCAATAGCTCCGGTTGATGCCCTCATGAATCCGGGCGGTTGTATAAATAGGAATATTCAGTTTTTCACCCAATCCGCCTACTGCTTTGATATGGTCCGCATGGTCGTGCGTAACAAATACCGCACGTATCATTTCCATGCTGATACCTGCTTCTTTCAGTCCTTTTTTTATCGTCCGTACTGCAATGCCGGCGTCGATGAGTATTCCATATTTTTCTGTGCCTATATAATAACAGTTGCCGCTGCTTCCACTGGCAAGGCTTATAAATTTTACTTTCATCCTAATCTCCTTAATTACAAAAAAGCCGTCGCTTTTAAAAAAAGTGACGGCAAATATACAAAAAGTATGCAATATATAAACCTTATGCCTTCTTCTTTTTGTCGATGAATTCGGTAGTTTTGGCAAAAACGAATAACGCTATCGCTGCAACCAATCCTATAGCAGCGAAATAATACCAGATATAATGTGCATTGACACTGGCTGCTTCCCACGCTTCGCGGGTTTCAAACAAGACTGGATCAGGACAATATTTTGTCAGAAGTACCCCCGCAATACCGAACCCGAAAATAGAAGAGAGGAATGAATGAAGATGACTGAAACCGAGGTACATACCTTCTTCGCCCTTGGGGGCCTGCAAAGAGAAGTACTCCAGATAACGCGGTGAGATAAAACATTCTGCCAAAGCTTGCACAACAATGCCAAGCACCATCATCAAAGTAATATTGCTCATGCCGGAAATAATATCGTTGCCCAGCAAATTACCGCATGCCATCAGCAATGCCGATACCGGAATAAGAAACATGCCTATATTCATAGAAGTAATAGCTGTGCGCTTTGCCATCCACCGGGTGATAAAACTTACACAGCAAACCACTACAAACGGGTTTACATTGGCTATCCACCCCGGTTTGGCTGTTTCACCCGCCATACGGATGACATATTTGGGCATAGTTGCATAGAGCTGTTGCTGCACCATCCAAAAGCCGGTTACGATGAGGATAAGAATCAACAAACGCCAATTAGTGATAATACGCAGAAAACCTTGTCCAATTTCACGCATGCTTTTCCCTTCACCTGCTGTATGTGCCGATTTATACAATAAGATGACAGCCAATAATGCCAGCACCGTCATGGCAGCCGAGAAGTAATTGATATAAATATAAGCTTGCTCACCGATAACATTCCGTAGAGGGTCGACCACCGTTTTTCCGGTAAAAGCTCCTATATTCACCATCATATAGAAGATGGAATAGCCGCGAGCACGGGTAGCCTCTGTTGTTTCCTTAGCCACCGATCCCGATATGATAGACTTGATGAACGAACCTCCTACCATGATAACAAACAATACGGGGACAATCATCCAGCGGTCATTACTATCCGGCAATCCTGAAAAACGGGTTGTCTCGCCATACTCCACCAGACCGGCTGCTTCCAGTAGGGTGGGAAGCAATCCCAAGCCCAAATACCCGATGGAAAGCAGTGAGAAAGCAATAATCATCGACTTTCGGAAACCTATCTTATCGGCATATGCGCCCGTAAAGATAGGCAACAAATAGAGCCCTCCCGAAAACAGACCGGAAATCATGCTTGACTCAAAATCATTGAAACCTAAAATATTGGAAAGATAAATGGTAAGAACAATAAATACAGCATAATATGCCATGCGTTCGAACAGTTCTACTGTACTGCTTACCCAAAAAGCTCTGCTGAAGCCTTTGGAAGCGGGTTGGGGTGATGTCATCATCCTTTTGTACGATTAAAATTTATGTATTAAATGAAAAAATAAGTGCAAAAATAGGAAATTAATATCGTGTTTGCAAGATATTAATTTTCTGCAAACACAATATTAATAAGTTGCAGACAAGATATTAACTTCCCATTTATCACTATTTATCTTTTCATTTATATAGAATACTCCGTATCTTTGGACGCTTTTATAAAACGACCATTCATGAAAGATAAAATCGAATTTATAGCTTTTGACGCTGATGACACACTGTGGGAAAGCGAACTTTATATTCAGGAGTTCGAGCACAAATTCTGTAACCTTTTAAGGCAATATCTGCCTGCTTCATCCATATCACAAAGGTTTTTTGAAACAGAAATGAAGAATCTGCATATGTATGGCTATGGGCTGAAGAGCATAATGCTCAGTATGACTGAAACCATCTGCAAAGTGACAGACGGAAACGGGAATATGCATCTTATAGAAGAAGTAATAGGATGGGGACAAGAGCTTCTGCAGAAACCGGTTACACTACTGGAAGGCGTGAAGGAGACCATATCGTCACTTCATGGGAAATATAAATTGGTGTTGGCCACTAAGGGGGACTTGTTCGACCAGAAAAGAAAAATAGAAGCTTCCGGACTGCGAGAATATTTCCATCATATCGAAATTATGAGTGACAAGAAAATCGATGATTACCAGAGGCTGATTGATACATTGGGCTGTCCGCCTGAAAAACTCCTGATGATAGGTAATTCTGTAAAATCAGACATACTTCCGGTATTGGAACTTGGGGGATACGCTGCCCATGTACCATACCACGTGACTTGGGCATACGAGCAACATGAAGGGGAAATACGACATCCCAATTTTATACGATTGGATAGTATCAAAGGAATATTAGATAAGCTATAAGTTATGGGTGAAACTGCATAACTTATAGCTTACTATTGCTTTTTAGAATTGGAAGAAATTCTTAGCGTTATAATAGCTGATATCTTCAATCATCTGGTTTACGCGTTCCATCTCGGAAATAGGAATTTCACCATTTTCTACATCACGGCCTACAAGATTACACAATGTACGGCGGAAATATTCATGGCGCGGATAGGAGAGGAAGGAACGGGAATCGGTCAGCATACCAACAAATCGGCTCAATAAGCCCAGTACAGAAAGGGCATTCATCTGCTTTTCCATACCATCCTTCTGGTCAAGGAACCACCAACCGGAACCGAATTGAATCTTACCGGCAACCGTACCATCCTGGAAGTTACCCAGCATAGTAGCAATGACTTCGTTGGCGCATGGATTCAAATTATAAAGAATAGTCTTGGTCAGCTTACCATTGGAGTTTAAGCGGTCGAGAAATTTAGCCATAGCTTTTGCTGTAGTAAATTCGCCAATGGAATCAAAACCGGTATCAGGACCTAACAGTTTGAACATCTTACTATTGTTGTTGCGAATAGCACCATAATGGAACTGTTGTGTCCAACCTTTCTCCCAATCCATTTCGCCGAACACAACCAGCATGGCCGACTTGAATTTCAGAATTTCCTCCTTCGTCAATCCAGTACCGCCATATACCTTGTTAAAGATAGCCTTAACTTCCGCTCCTGTATAATCCTCGGCATAGAATTCTTCAATTCCGTGGTCAGACAGTTTACATCCTTGTTTCGCGAAAAAATCGTGACGCTTACGCAAGGCAGCAACCATATCGTCAAAGCAGGAAATAGCCACATCGCTCACTTCGGCCAACTTTTCTACATATGCGCGAAAATCGGCAGGAACTTCCACCGCCATTGCCTTATCCGGACGCCAAGTAGGCAACATCTTGATTTCAAAGCCGCTCTCACGTGTCTTGATATGGTATTCCAAGGAATCAATAGGATCATCTGTAGTACAAACCACTTCCACATGATAACGGCGCATCATGCCACGGGCGGAATATTCAGGCTGTTTCAGCTTCTCATTACATTCATCATAAATTTCACGGGCCGTATGAGGATTGAGAATTTTATCGATTCCAAAAGCGGTCTTCAATTCAAGGTGGGTCCAGTGATACAACGGATTACGGAAAGTATAAGGTACCGTTTCGGCCCACTTCTCAAACTTTTCCCAATCTGTAGTATCCTTACCGGTACAGAAACGTTCGTCCACACCATTGGTACGCATGGCACGCCACTTGTAGTGGTCACCTCCCAACCAAATCTCAGTCAGTGACTTAAATTGATAGTCTTCCGCCACCATTTGAGGAATCAAGTGACAATGATAGTCGATAATCGGCATTTTAGCCGCATGCTCGTGGTACAACTTCTGTGATGTTTCCGTTTGCAACAGAAAATTTCCGTCCATAAAGTTTTTCATCTTCTTGTGTTTTAAGTATCTAAAAATATTACTTTCTATTTATTACACCTATATAGTATTGATTGTAAAGCTAATAGGTCGTATAATTGTTTTTAGTTTTATTAACCGTTATCGAACACAAAAGTAGAAATTTTACTTGGAGAAACAAAATAATTCGTATCTTTGCGGCGAATATTTATAATATTTAAGCTTCAGACGTCTCACCTTTACTGCCTTAGGCAGCATACCTCAAGATGGAAAACAAGAACTATACCATTAAAGACATAGCACGCATGTCCGGCGTCTCTGCCGGCACTGTAGACCGCGTACTGCACAACCGCGGAGACGTATCCGTTTCCAGTAGGGAAAAAGTCCAGAAAGTACTCGACGAGATAGATTATCATCCCAATATGTTTGCCATCGGGCTGGCGGCTAAAAAGCACTATCATATTGTCTGCATTATACCTTATTATATAGAACATGATTATTGGTATGCTGTAGCAGCGGGAATTGACCGTGCCGCACAAGAATTACGGCCGTTCAATGTTGGAGTTAGCTATCTGTACTATCGGCATGCGGACAAATCCTCCTATAAAGAAGCATGTGCTGTGCTCCGGGAGGAAAATGCCGACGCCGTACTTGTTGCCCCGAATTTCCGAGAGGAGACCATAAAACTCACTGCTTATTTGGAGGAAGCGGATATTCCCTATGCATTCATAGACTTCAATATTGAACAGACGCATGCCTTGTGTTATATCGGACAAGATTCCAAAACCAGCGGATACATCGCTGCCAAGATTCTGATGCGTAGCTATGAAAAAGGGCAGGAGCTTGTGTTATTCCTGAACAATCAGAAAAACAATCCGGCAGAAATCCAGATGCAACGCCGCCTCGAGGGGTTCATGCAATACCTTTCCGAGGAACATAAGGATTTGATTATCCATGACATTGTGTTGCACAAGGAAGATACTGACGGCAACAGACGGATGTTGGATGCTTTTTTTAAAGAACATCCCCAAGCCGTACTGGGAGCTGTTTTTAATTCCCGTGTTTATCAGGTGGCAAATTATCTGCACGAAAAGGGGCAGAAGCTGGCAGGACTTGTGGGATATGACCTTTTACACAAAAATACAGAGTTCCTGAAAACCGGTGAAGTAACCTTTCTCATCGGTCAACGCCCAGGCCTGCAAGGCTATTGTGGCGTGAAGACTTTATGCAACCACGTGGTATTTAAAAGACCGGTCACTGCAGTGAAATACATGCCCATCGACATATTGATGAAGGAAAACATAGACTTTTACTTTGAGTTTGAATAATCAAAAAATTACATATCAACCATTTAAATCATTTTTTAAATGAAAGCATTAAACAAAGAAACTGCTCCCAAAGCACAACGCCCGGAACGCATTATCCAGTTTGGCGAAGGTAATTTCCTTCGCGCATTTGTGGATTGGATTATTTATAACATGACATTAGTGTCCACTAAAAAATCATAGTCGTTCTTTGAAATTGTTGAAATTCAGTTTGTTGTAATGGTATTTGGTGCG
>NZ_JBCNZM010000087.1:0-6933 GCF_040227615.1 Bacteroides sp. RTP31139st1_H2_RTP31139_211217
GTTCCACCCCATACAGTTTCTCCATATCTTCGGCCGCCGCAATTTTAGCACGTATTTTTTCACCAAAAAGCTTTGCATACTCCAAGTCGTCCGCATCCGGACGTCCGGATGCCACCGGATATTTCTCACAGCTATAAGAGTGCTCTCCTACAAACGTAGCACCTGCAATTACCTTGAAGCCCAACTTCGTGACAAAAGCATCCAATTCCACCAAAGCCTTCTCATAGGCCCGGTTGCCGTACACCACCACAACCACGGCAGGTGCACCGTCAGCATGAAGCTCCTTCATCCGCTCCAATGCCAAAGGAGCCACATGACCGCCATATACGGGCACCGTGATGACCGCCAAAGCATGGGAAGGCACCTCCCTTTTACCCGCCGCCTCCAAAGTGAGGTCCACTTTGGAGACAGACGAAATTCCCGTTCCGTGAACAATTGCCTCTCCCACTTGTTTAGAGGTACAAGTAGGTGAAAAAGTTATCAACTGTACTTCATCTATATTCATAAACCAATCCTTCATGTTGTTGTTAATACAGCAAAGATAAAGTTCTAAATTTAAAAAAAAGATGATTTGTTTATGAAACCAAAAATATTTATTACCTTTGCACCGTTGAAACATTCTGCGACTTCTTGCTGTGGCGAGAATTGTTTATCAGATTTCCGGTTCAATAATAAATATCCCATATAAATCATATATCACAAGGTAAACTTGCCCAAGTTGCTTCCTACAACAACTGCAACTGTGCACTTATGCCTTTCAATAAAAGTAAATTTTAAACCATTCACATATATACTGTATGTATAACATCATTCAACTGAACGACAAAAATTTGTCGGAACTACAAACTATTGCCCAAGAACTGGGTATAAAAAAAACAGACTCACTCAAAAAAGAAGAACTTGTTTACAAGATACTTGACGAACAAGCTATCGCAGGCGCTACCAAGAAAGTTGCCGCCGACAAGCTGAAGGAAGAGCGTAAAGGGGAAAAGCAAAAACGCTCGCGCGTCACTGTAAAGACCGTAAAAAAGGAAGGTGCCGACAAAGTGTTCTCAGCCAATAAAAACGGAGACCTCACCAAAGCCAAAACAGAGGAAGCACCGGCTGCGAAAGAACAACCCAAAACTGTGGAAGCACCCCAAGAACCGACCATAGAAGCTGCAACGCCGGCGCCAGCCAAAGAAGCCGCCGCACCCAAACGCAAACCGGGACGCCCCCGCAAGGTAAAGGAAGAGACTGCCGCACCCCAAGCAACGGAAACCCCGAAGGTTGCCGAACCGGAATTGAACTTCGAGGCTAAAGCTCCGAAAACGGAACCCCAAGCGGAAGCTAAAAAAGTGGAAGCTAAAAAAGCCGTGAAGAATATCGTACCGGACGAAAGCCCTATCCTGGCCGAAGCGGCAGATGACTTCATCCCCATTGAAGACCTCCCTACGGAAAAAATAGAATTGCCATCCGAACTTATCGGCAAATTCGAAGCGACCAAAGCGGAAACTCCCGCCACTCCCACTCCTGCCGCTGCCCCAGCCGAACCGCAACAGCCACAACGCCCGCGCCTCCGCGCCCGCGACAACAACAACCCATACAATAACAACAACAATAACAACCGCAACGGTGGCTATAACCAACAGCGCCCCGTGCAGCAGCGCCCTGCACAACCGTATAACAACGGAGAGAACTATCCCGCCGCTCCGGAACGCAAACCCGTAATAGAACGCGAGAAGACGTACGAATTCGATGACATCCTCACCGGAACCGGTGTACTGGAAATCATGCAGGATGGCTACGGCTTCCTCCGTTCCTCCGATTACAACTATTTGTCCTCACCGGACGATATTTACGTATCACAATCACAAATCAAATTGTTCGGCCTGAAAACCGGTGATGTGGTAGAAGGCGTAATCCGTCCCCCGAAAGAAGGCGAAAAGTACTTCCCGCTGGTAAAAGTATCCAAAATAAACGGACGTGACCCGGCTTTCGTACGCGACCGCGTACCGTTCGAGCACCTCACTCCCCTCTTCCCGGACGAGAAGTTCAAGCTTTGCAAAGGCGGATACTCCGACTCTATGTCGGCCCGTGTCGTAGACTTGTTTGCCCCCATCGGCAAAGGTCAGCGTGCCTTGATTGTGGCACAGCCCAAAACCGGTAAGACCATCTTGATGAAAGACATAGCCAACGCCATTGCCGCCAATCATCCGGAAGTCTACATGATTATGCTGCTCATCGACGAACGCCCGGAGGAAGTTACCGACATGGCGCGTACCGTCAATGCGGAAGTAATCGCCTCTACCTTCGACGAACCGGCAGAACGCCACGTGAAGATTGCCGGCATCGTCCTTGAAAAAGCAAAACGCATGGTGGAATGCGGACACGATGTTGTCATCTTCCTCGACTCCATCACCCGCCTGGCACGTGCCTACAACACCGTATCCCCGGCTTCCGGCAAAGTGCTTTCCGGTGGTGTGGATGCCAACGCATTGCATAAGCCCAAACGCTTCTTCGGTGCAGCACGTAACATCGAGGGCGGCGGTTCACTGACCATCCTTGCCACTGCCTTGATTGACACTGGCTCAAAGATGGACGAGGTTATCTTCGAAGAATTCAAGGGTACGGGTAATATGGAGTTGCAGCTCGACCGCAACTTGTCCAACAAGCGTATCTTCCCGGCTGTCAACATCGTTGCCTCCAGCACCCGCCGCGACGACCTGCTGCAAGACAAGCAGACACTGGACCGCATGTGGATTCTCCGCAAGTACCTTGCCGACATGAATCCGATAGAAGCCATGGACTTCGTAAAAGACCGTCTGGAGAAGACCAAAGACAACGACGAATTCCTGATGAGCATGAACAGTTAACAGCAACTGCATACAGATATTGTACAAAAGCTTCCATTTACGTTCATAAACGTAGGTGGAAGCTTTTTTTATATCCGTTTTTTCATACATTTGCCACCATACAATAACCTTGAACAAATAAAATCCAAATCTGATGAAAACGATTCACTCTTTTATGGGAATGGCATTGTGCAGCTTTCCGGTAATGGCACAGCAATCGCCCAATTTTCTTATTATCCAATGCGACCATCTGACCCAGCGGGTAGTAGGCGCATACGGTGCCGACCCCAGCTGCACTCCACCTATAGACCGAATTGCCTCCCAAGGTGTAACATTTGCCAACGCATACGTGGGATGCCCCCTCAGCCAACCGTCACGCGCTGCCTTATGGAGCGGACTGATGCCGCATCAAACCAATGTACGTTCCAACTCGGCCGAACACATCAATCCTCCGCTGCCCGACAGCATTCCGACCCTGGGAAGCCTCTTCACCGCCAACGGTTATGAGGCCGTCCACTTTGGCAAAACCCATGACATGGGTTCCCTAAGGGGATTCCGCCACAAGGAACCGGTTGCCAAGCCCTTCACCGACCCCGAATTTCCCGTCAACAATGACAGCTTTCTGGATGTAGGAACCTGCGAGGATGCCGTGGCCTATCTCAGCAATCCGCCGCAAGAACCTTTCATCTGCATAGCCGATTTCCAAAACCCGCACAATATCTGCGGATATGTAGGCGAAAATAAAGGGGAGCACATAGATAGCCCCATCAGTACCCCACTCCCGCTACTACCCGGAAACCTTGAAGTGGAAGACTGGGAAAAACTTCCGTTGCCCATTCAGTACATCTGCTGCAGCCACCGGAGGATGATGCAAGCCGCCCACTGGAACGAGGACAATTACCGGCACTACGTCGCCGCCTTCCAGCATTACACGCGGATAGTGGCCAGACAGATAGAGAGTGTACTGGAAGCCCTCTACTCCACTCCCGCCGGCAAAAATACAATTGTCATTGTACTGGCAGACCACGGAGACGGAATGGGGTCACACCGCATGGTAACCAAGCAGGTCAGCTTTTACGAAGAAATGACAAATGTGCCCTTCATCATAGCCGGTCCCGGTATTCATCCCCGTCAAAAACCGGTGGAAGATTTACTGACCCAACCCACTATCGACCTGCTGCCCACTCTCTGTGAACTGGCAGGCATTCCGGTGCCTTCCTCCAAGCCCGGCATCAGCCTTGCCCCTTTCCTGAAAGGCGAGAAGCAAAAGAGACAGCACCCCTATGCAGCCTCCGAATGGCACAGTGAATACGAAGTGACCGTCAGCCCGGGACGGATGATACGCAGTCCCAGATACAAATACACACACTATCTGGAAGGCAACGGGGAAGAACTGTATGATATGCTGAAGGATAAAGGAGAAAGACGAAACCTTGCCCATGACCCCAAATACTCAAAGATTCTGGCCGAGCACCGGGCACTGCTGGACGACTACATCCGCCGCACACAGGACGACTACCGAAGCCTGAAAGTTGAAGCCGACAAGAGATGGCGCAGCCACGCACCGGGATATCCCAACCACGAAGGACCCTGCGCCAGAGACATTATCAATAGAAAGTAAGCAAAAAGAACTAAAAAAAACAGAATAATATAGATGATTATCAGTGCCTTGACCGGCACTTCCATTCTTTTCGCCCATCCCGCTGCAAGTCTTCAATAATATTCTGCTTCAAAAGAAGGCAGTTAAAGGGATTTTTTGTACTTTTGCGCCTCAATAAGAGTAATTTGTAATTTAGTAATTGTAATTAGATACTATGTTCGATAATTTAAGCGAGAGACTTGAAAGGTCGTTTAAAATTTTGAAAGGTGAGGGCAAAATCACCGAAATCAATGTTGCGGAAACCCTGAAAGACGTACGTAAGGCACTTTTGGATGCCGACGTGAACTATAAGGTAGCCAAAAACTTCACCGATACCGTTAAGGAAAAAGCCTTGGGACAAAACGTGCTGACAGCCGTTAAGCCCAGCCAGCTGATGGTAAAAATCGTACACGATGAACTGACCCAGCTCATGGGCGGCGAGACTTCTGAAATAAACCTCGACTCCAAGCCTGCCATTATCCTAATGTCCGGTTTGCAAGGCTCCGGTAAAACAACTTTCTCCGGAAAGCTGGCCCGCATGCTGAAGAGCAAGAAGAACAAAAAGCCGTTATTGGTGGCTTGTGACGTGTACCGTCCTGCCGCTATCGAGCAGTTGCGTGTACTGGCTGAACAGATTGACGTACCGATGTACTCGGAACCGGACAGCAAAAATCCGGTAGCCATTGCCCAAAATGCCATCCAAGAAGCCAAAGCCAAAGGTTACGACCTTGTAATTGTCGATACAGCCGGTCGTCTGGCAGTGGATGAGGAGATGATGAACGAGATTGCCGCCATCAAGAAGGCCATCAATCCGGACGAGATTCTGTTCGTAGTGGATTCAATGACCGGTCAGGATGCAGTGAATACCGCTAAGGAATTCAACGAACGGCTCGACTTCAATGGTGTAGTATTGACCAAACTGGATGGTGATACCCGCGGTGGTGCCGCCCTTTCTATCCGTTCGGTGGTAAACAAGCCCATCAAGTTTGTAGGTACCGGTGAAAAGCTGGATGCCAGTTCCATCCCTCACGTATGGCCGACCGTATTCTCGGTATGGGTGACATCGTATCTTTGGTGGAACGTGCGCAGGAACAATATGACGAGGAAGAAGCCAAACGCCTGCAAAAGAAGATTGCCAAGAACCAGTTCGACTTCAACGACTTCCTGAGCCAGATTGCACAAATCAAGAAAATGGGTAACTTGAAGGAACTTGCCTCCATGATACCGGGCGTAGGCAAAGCCATCAAGGATATAGACATTGACGACAATGCCTTCAAGAGCATTGAAGCCATCATCTACTCCATGACTCCGGAAGAACGCAGCAATCCGGCCATTCTGAACGGTTCACGCCGCCAGCGCATTGCCAAAGGTAGCGGTACGAATATTCAGGAAGTAAACCGCCTGCTGAAACAGTTTGACCAGACCCGCAAGATGATGAAGATGGTCACTGGCAGCAAGATGGGTAAGATGATGCCGAAACTTAAAAGATAAGATAACAGCCTATGACACTGATTGATGGAAAAGCAATTTCAGAGCAAGTAAAGCAAGAGATTGCAGCAGAAGTAGCCGAGATAGTGGCTCGTGGGGGTAAACGCCCGCATCTGGCCGCTATTCTTGTAGGACACGATGGAGGTAGCGAAACCTACGTTGCCGCCAAAGTAAAGGCATGCGAAGTTTGCGGATTCAAGTCCTCACTTATCCGCTACGAGGCAGACGTTACCGAAGAGGAGCTGCTTGCCAAGGTACGCGAATTGAACGAGGATGCGGATGTGGACGGTTTCATCGTACAGCTTCCCTTGCCCAAGCATATCTCCGAGCAGAAAGTGATTGAAACCATCGACTACCGCAAGGATGTGGACGGCTTTCATCCCATCAATGTGGGACGGATGTCCATTGGCCTTCCCTGCTATGTATCCGCTACTCCCAACGGTATCCTCGAACTGCTGAAGCGCTATCAGATAGAGACTTCAGGCAAGAAGTGCGTGGTGTTGGGACGCAGCAACATTGTAGGCAAGCCCATGGCTGCCCTGATGATGCAGAAGGCTTATCCCGGCGATGCCACAGTGACCGTATGCCACAGCCGCAGCAAAGACCTGGTAAAGGAATGCCAGGAAGCGAACATCATCATTGCTGCGTTGGGACAACCGAACTTTGTTAAGGCGGAAATGGTCAAGGAAGGTGCTGTCGTTATTGATGTAGGTACTACCCGTGTGCCCGATGCCTCCAAGAAATCCGGGTTCAAGTTGACCGGTGATGTGAAATTCGATGAAGTAGCTCCTAAATGTTCATTCATTACCCCCGTACCAGGAGGCGTAGGTCCGATGACTATCGTTTCCCTTATGAAGAATACATTGCTCGCCGGCAAGAAAGCAATCTACCAATAACAACGTAATGAAAACGCTCGCCGTCTTCATGGCTGTCTTACTGTATAGCGTAACCCTTTCCTCCCAGGAAAGGATT
>NZ_JBCNZM010000087.1:6943-18883 GCF_040227615.1 Bacteroides sp. RTP31139st1_H2_RTP31139_211217
TTATTTGTCGGTGACCTGATGCAGCACCAGGCACAAATAGACGCAGCACGTGTATCTGAAGGAAAATATGACTACTCCTCCTGCTTCTCCCTCATAAAAGAGCAAATATCCCAGGCAGACCTCGCCATAGGAAATCTGGAAGTCACATTGGGGGGCAGGCCCTATCGGGGCTATCCTATGTTCAGCGCCCCCGATGAATATCTTCAGGCCATAAAGGACGCCGGATTCGATATTTTACTGACAGCCAACAACCACTGTCTGGACCGTGGAAAAAAGGGAATGGAGCGTACCATACAATTACTTGACTCCTCCGGTATTCGTTACGCAGGCACCTACAAGAATCTGTCGGAGCGCAGGCAACGCTATCCCCTGTTCATCAACAGAAACGGCTTTCGCATTGCCCTACTCAACTATACTTACGGCACCAATGGTATCAAGGCTACCTCTCCCAATATCGTAAACTATATTGATAAGAATACCATCCTGCAAGATATCCAAAGTGCCAAGGCACGCCAACCGGATGCCATTATTGCCTGCATGCATTGGGGAGAGGAATATCAGTCCCTTCCCAACCGTGAGCAACGCGAACTGGCCAACTGGTTGCTCCAACAAGGCGTAACACATATTATCGGTTCACACCCTCACGTCATTCAACCGATGGAACTACGTACCAATGGTACCGAACAGCACATCATAGTCTACTCCTTGGGAAACTTCATTTCCAATATGAGCAAGGCCAACACTGACGGCGGCCTCATCTTCACTTTGCAGTTGGAGAAACATCCTCTCCCCCAACCCATCCGTCCCTCTTACACCGGTCAGAGTCAGACGCCTCTACCAGACTCCAATCCTCTGCCTTTTCCATACTGTCGTGTTTCCTATTGTGGATATAATCTGGTCTGGACCGGCCGGCCGGAACTTACTAAAGAAAAAAATTACATTCTTTATCCTGCCAGTTTTCCTACAGAACATTTAACGCCGGAAGCTCGTAAACACCTGGAAATCTTTGTCAAAAGCTCTCGAAAGCTGCTCCAGCAGCACAATATAGGTATCTACGAGAAGAAAAAATAATGCAGAAATCTCAAAAATTTTCGTCTCATTCTTTGCAATATTAAAGATTATCCCTATCTTTGCACCGCATTTAAGAAATGCACTAACATGGTGGCTGTAGTTCAGTTGGTTAGAGCGTCAGATTGTGGTTCTGAATGTCGTGGGTTCGAGTCCCATCTGCCACCCGCAAAGAAGAGGAAATTCGAAAGAATATTCCTCTTCTTTTGTTATTGTCCAAACAATCCCCCAAAGGGAGGCAACGTGGAATCAATGTAAAAAATTGTAGGGATACTCCTCACAGAGTATCCCTACATCATAGGAAGGAATCAATTACCTAAACCAGTCCTTGTACAAAAGAGTTTACTTTCTCAAAATGTTCAAAATAGCTGGAAACTTATTCCGATATTTTGCATTCTGTATCAATCACACTTAATAGTACTTCCTTCCTTACTTTATCAAGCCAGTGATAAGACAACCCGTTATCACCTTATAGAAATAAGAATACAAAAGAAATATTTCATCTTTCAAAGAACATTCTATACCAACACTTTACTATTTTCGATTTCCGTCATGCAAATATAACCCTTTTTGTTTATACGAAAAGCAAAATCAGTTATCTTTGCAAAGATGAAACTCAATTAAACATGAAAATTCTTTGGATAGACCTCAATAGCTCGTATGCACACTCTTCGTTGGCACTCCCTGCACTGCACGCACAAATAGCAAAAAACAATTCCGTAAAATGGGAAATCGTATCTGCCACCATCAATGAAAACGTAGGAATGATTGTCGACGAAATATACCGGCACCAACCCGACATCATTGCCGCAACAACATGGTTGTTCAACCACGAACAACTGTTGCACATAACAGCGAGATTAAAAGCATTGCTTCCCAATAGCTGCTTCATCTTGGGCGGACCTGAATTCTTAGGAAACAATGAAGACTTTCTGCATAAAAACCCTTTCATCGACTGCGTATTCAGGGGAGAGGGAGAAGAAGCATTCCCCCAATGGCTGTCTTGCTGGAACCAGCCGGAAAAATGGAACAGTATTCCGGGACTCTGCTATATGAATCCTCAAAAGCAATATATAGACAACGGCATAGCCCGTGTACTTAACTTTTCCCGGCTCGTACCACCGGAAAACAGCAGTTTCTTCAATTGGAGCAAACCATTCGTACAACTGGAGACTACCCGAGGCTGTTTCAACACATGCGCATTCTGCGTCAGCGGTGAAGAAAAACCGGTGCGCACACTGTCCATTGAAAGTATCCGTGAACGCCTTCAAATTATCCACAGTCATGGAATAAAAAACGTACGCGTCCTCGACCGGACCTTTAATTATAATCCGCGCCGTGCTAAAGAATTACTGCAACTTTTCCTGGAATTCAACCCGGACATATGCTTTCACTTAGAAATACACCCTGCACTATTATCCGAAGAGCTGAAAAATGAATTGAAAAAGCTACCTAAAGGATTGCTCCATCTCGAGGCCGGTATTCAAAGCCTGCGCGAACCGGTCCTCCAGAAAAGCCGTCGGATGGGAAGCCTGGAGGACTCACTGCAAGGTCTTCGTTTCCTATGTTCCCTACCCAATATGGAAACACACGCCGACCTCATTGCCGGCTTGCCTCTATACCGCCTATCCGAAATATTTGAAGATGTGCGTACACTTGCCGGATACAATGCCGGCGAGATACAGCTTGAATCCCTGAAGTTACTTCCCGGCACAGAAATGAGAAGAAGAGCGGAAGAACTAGGCATCCGATATTCTCCTCTCCCCCCTTATGAAGTGCTTCAAACAAATGAAATCAGTGTCAACGAGCTTCAAACAGCCCGGCAACTGTCACGTCTTCTGGATGGATTCTATAACACAACTGCTTGGCAAGCCATCACCCGCAAGCTGATTCTGGATGACAACGACTTCCTACGTCGCTTTCTGGAATTTTTAATCGATAAAAATCTTATAGACCAGCCCATGAGCCTGGAAAAGCGAGGCCTCGTACTCTATGAATTCTGCAGTATGCATTATCCGGCCTATAAAATCATGGTCACCATTGCCTGGATAGAGGCAGGCATGTCATTAAAGAAAAAACCAGCAGAGAAAGTCAAGACCAAGCGCCAGATGCCACCGGAATATTGGGAAGTCATCTATGGAAACTACAAAGAAAGCCTCCGCTTATGTTTTCTACCCATTGACGACAATACCCAAAATGGTTATTGGTTCGGCTTCGAATCGGAAATACAAAAAGCAGAACCAGTATTCAAAGCCAAAGAAATAATGGAGAGGTGTCAAAATACACAATCACCGCAGATTAACACAGATAAAAGTTCTTGATTATCAGAAATTCTATAGCAATCTGTGTAACCTGCGGTGAGTTATGCCCTCATTTCTTCTCCTATCCGCAGTGGAAATACTTCTCGACCAGTTTCAGCATCTCCTCCGGACTGTCTTGTATCTCTGCACGCAAGGTTCTATCCTCGTAAGAACGCAGTTTGGAAATAACCCCATCAACCATTGCAGGACTGAACACATGATATTGCTCAAAGACAGCACGCTGTCTTTCCAAACAATCGGCAGAAGCGGCACAACTATCAGGAAGCTGTTCCAGTTGTTTCAACTTATCTTCATTTTCTTTCTTGTGGATATTTACATTGACATATGTTTTTTCTGCAATTCCTAAAGCATCGTCTATCTCAAATCCATAACGGCAAGCTACAGCAAGTCCGGCAATCAATTGATACAAATCGGCCGAACCGTCAGGCGAACGCATTTCCACCGTCTGTTTCTGTGTAGTATCATAATGACTTGGGGTCTCCAACGGATTTGCCAACATGCACATATCCGTTTTTGCCGACCAGCCCAACGGAACGCGTACCAATACCGAACGGTTGCGGTCGCCCCAGCAAATGTTGGTCGGTGCTTCCTGATGAGGAACCAGACGAAAATAGGAAGTAGGATTTGTATTACCGAAAGCCGTAATGGAAGAAGCCAGCTTCATCATGCCCGCAATGGCCTTACGGGCTGTTTCAGAAAGTGCCCCATCTTTCAGCATCTGGTTCTGCCCGTCCTTCATGATACGCATATGTATATGTAATCCGGAACCGGCTTTTCCTGCCGTGATTTTCGGTGCAAAAGTAATGTTATATCCATACTGGCTAGCCAGATTACGAATAACCCATTTTGCTATCACCAGTTGGTCAGCAGCCTCCTCGGCACGCACCGGCAGGAACTCTATTTCATTCTGCTCATAAATCTTATCGTCCAGCGTAAAATTACCGACTTCAGAATGCCCATACTTTATCTGTCCGCCTGCCTGCGCAATATATGACATACATTCCGTACGGAAATCATTGAACTTGGCATAAGGGGCCGATTCGTGATAACCACGCTGGTCGGTAGCCGGGAACAATCCGTCATTTTCAGAAATGACATAATATTCCAATTCTCCCATAGCCTGAAATTCCATCCCCGTAACCGTAGTGAATGCCTGACATGCCTTACGCAGGGTATATTCCGGAGAACTTTCCAGCGGTTCACCATCCTTATTGAAATAAGAACAGAGCATTGACAGTGTGGGCAATTCAGAAAAAGGGTCTATAAAAGCGGTCCGGAAACGCGGCACTACATACAAATCACTGCTACCGGCCTCTATAAACGGAAACAAGCTGGAACCATCTACGCGTTCACCACATGTAAGTATGGCATCAAGGTATGCTTCATTATTGATGACAAAGTTCAGTGTCTTCAGTCGCCCGTCTGCCGCAGGATACATGAAGTTCACCATACGAATGTCATTCTCCTTTATATAGGAAACAATGTCTGCTTTCGTAAATTCGGAAGCCGGTTTTTGAAGGGCAGCCACCAATAAATTGGGGCTCATGGATAATTCCTGGTTCATAATACGCTGGTTGTTTTTAGTTTTCTATATGGTTAACAAAACACATGCAATTTTTTGTCACAATAAAAAACTGCTGTTTCGCAAAGATACTAAAAGTTGTATCAGAAAAGAAACAAACAACCTAAATCTTATCAGAGAGCCTCAACCTTTTCCGTCGTATCCCCACTTCACGTAAATAGCCCCCCAAGCAAATCCTGCTCCGAATGCTGTAAAAATCAGTTTATCCCCCTTTTTCAGCTTATCCTCGAAATCCCATACACACAATGGAAGCGTGCCGGCACTTGTATTTCCATACCGTTCTATATTGACCATTACCTTTTCGGGAGATACTCCCAAACGTTGCGAAACTGCAGTAATTATACGCATGTTTGCCTGATGGGGAATCACCCAGTCAATGTCCTCCTTCGCCAAGTGATTCCTCTCCATGACCGCCTCACAAGCATCTGCCATATTGGCCACAGCATATTTAAAGACTGTACGTCCTTCCTGATAAATATAATGCATCCGATTGTCCAGTGTATAGTAAGATGGAGCACATACGGAGCCTCCCGCTTTGATATGTAAAAAGGGCAGACCTTTCCCGTCTGTTCTCAATACGGCATCCATTACTCCCATATCCTCCCGGGTGGGTTCCAGCATGAAAGCGGCAGCACCGTCACCAAAAATCGGACAAGTGGCACGATCGGTATAATCAATCACCGACGACATTTTATCAGCCCCTACTACAATGACCTTCTTGTATTTTCCCGAACGGATAAAATTGGCTCCAGTTTCCAATGCATACAAAAAGCCACTACAAACAGCCTGCATATCAAAAGCAAAAGCATTCTTAAGCTTTACTCTCTCACATAATATGGATGCTGTTGAAGGAAAATGATAATCGGCCGTTGTAGTGGCCACAATCACCAAATCAATATCATCAGGATTAGATTTTGTACGTTGCATTAATTGTTTTACAGCTTTACGGGCCATAAACGAAGTCCCCAATCCTTCTTCGTGCAAGATACGTCTTTCCTTTATACCGATACGCCCCATTATCCACTCATCTGTCGTATCTACCATTTTGGATATTTCTTCATTGGTCAGAATATAGTCAGGAACATACCCTCCCACTCCCGTAATTACTGCATTTATTTTCTCCATTAATTCTATCTAGTTTAGTATTGGAATCGGCTCAAAGATAATATTCTTAAAACGCCGAGCGCAAATATACTGAAAAGAGGGTAAAATCCAATAAAGGAAGAACAAAAAGACACTCCCGACAAACTATCACATGGATATACAAAAAAAATCAACTGTCCTTTTTCTATCATTCTTTTGTCAATTTTGTATCAATGAGTTTGAGCAATACAGACTAAATTTGCATAATAAAATGTATCGGGTATTTAAAGAGCAAGTAACTAATCAAAAATACATACAAATAAAATTAACATAACATTTTTATATCTTATGAAACAAAACCGCTTAATTAGCATTGGGGCTTTCATTTTAGTGCTTGCACTTTCAGGCCTTATGACAGGTTGTATGGAGAAAGACGTATACGACCCGAATCGTGAAAAAGAACCTCTTCCTGACCCGGATAAATATTTCGGCTTTGAGATGCGCAGTGATGTCCGGCTTTCTGTCAACTATGACATTTACGGGTTTACTCCTTTGATAGAAATTTACGGTGAAAATCCGATGGAAACAGTGGAAGGTACGCCGATAAAGAAAGAGGGTATAGAAGCCTTGTTCAAAACCTATACCGACAACAGCGGTAAGTATGAGGGAAAAATGCAGCTTCCTACCTATCTTAATAAAGTTTATTTATATACTGCGACATGGGGATTGCCGGGATGCATAGAACTTGAAATTAAAGACAATGCTGTCATTTTTGACATGTCGGCAAAATCAAATCCTAAAACAAAGTCTGTCACTCGCGCTTCGTCTGATGTACCTTATTTAGTAAACAAATCCCAAAATCTATACTCACTGTGCTATTGGGGAGAAGGAGGTCAGCTGAACAGCCAATATATGACAAAGGAAAAAAATATTGGTAATGAAAGTATTTTGGATTTGACAGACCGGATGAAAACATTCTTCAATAAAGGAGGACAAGACAATTCAAAATTACTTGGTAATGGAAAAACTATCAATATTTCGATAAAGGAGGACAACACCGCATTGAATCTCATTTTTCTCAATCGAAGTGCAAGTTATAACAATACTTTCGGATATTATTTTTATAAAACCGGAACGTCCGTCGATGTAGACCAAGTGAGGAAATACATTATATTCCCCAATGTGTCTTTTGACTGGTATGGCGGCCAAATATTGATTTTAGAATCCGGGAATAAAGTTCGTCTGCTTTACTTCGATGAAGACGGCCAAGCCCATGATACATTCCCAGCAGGATATACAGTAGGCTGGTTTCTTTATGCCGACGGTTTTAAGAACGGTTATGGAAATAATTTAGAAGATTATCTTAAATTGCCTGATTTATATAATCCATACAATTCAAATCTTCGCACTTCCAATCCCCAAAACAACATGTCGGCCTTTGTCTCTGTTAAAGACCAAAAAAGCGGCAAGACGATTCTTGGAGCAGAAGATGGTGTAAATCAAAGCTACTGTGACCTTTTATTTTATGTAGATGCTACTCCGGGAAGTTCTATTGACGATCCTGAAAGGCCGTCTATTCCCGATGAAGGTGATAAAGAAGAACCCAAACCCGATGAAGATGAAAATGTTACCGGCACACTGGCATTCGAAGATATTTGGCCTTCCGGTGGCGATTATGACATGAATGACGTAATTGTAGAATACGAACGCAAAGTCTATTTCGACAAAAAGAATATAGTAACGAAGATCGTTGACGAATTCACTCCGGTACATGATGGCGCTACATATGTTAACGCATTTGCCTATCAGATAGATGCAGCACAAATTGGCGATAAAATCACTTTGCCGGAAGGTGCAATATTGGAAAAAGAGACTTCGTCCATTATCGTAATGTCCAATGCCAAACAGAATATAGGCAATAAATATGTAGTCACCAGAGAATTCAACGGTTCTTTCCTAAAGAATCAGCTATTGTCCTATAATCCATACATCATCGTAAAATATTCACAAGGAGAACAGAATCGCACAGAGGTTCATCTGCCCAAACACAAAGCTACAGCTTATGCCAATCAGTCATTGATTGGCAGCAATGATGATGCTTACTATATCGACCGTAAAGGAGCATATCCATTTGCTATCGATATACCGATGCTAGGGTTTACCCCGGTAACAGAAAGGAACAGAATTGACAGCCAATATCCCGGTTTTGCTACATGGGCAAAATCAATGGGAAATGACTGTAAGGATTGGTATAAAAAATAACAGAACAAAAGACAATGAATCATGTGTGGAGTGCCCCCTTATTCGGACGCTCCACCTGTTTTTTTTTGAATTATTGCATATTGACTTGGAGAAATATTATATTCTGCCATGAAACACCTGGAAAAATAAGAAGGATTGGAATAGCCTACCATATACATTACTTCCGATACAGTGAATCTGCCTTGTAATAAAAGTGTAGCGGCTCTTATCATCCTAACACGCCGAATAAGGCTTACTGGAGTAACCCCCGTCAACTGTTTAATCTTTCGATACAACAGTTTTCGATTCATTCCCAACAGTTGACAGAGCATAGCAACATTAAACTCTGTATTTTCCATATGCTCTTCCAACACTGAAACAAGCTTGTTAAGCCAAATTCGTTTCAATTCCAGTTGTCTGTTTTCCAATGGTTTGCATGAATCCATTTTCTCCAATTTTAATATTCCTTCTAAGATCTGTTTGGCTTGTAGTGAGTCCATACCAACTTGATTTTGCAAAGCCTGCAGTTCATTTTTATCTGGTAAAGACACAATAATATTAATTAAGACTCCAGTATCATTTTCCTCACATCTTATGTCAACCTGGCCTTGATATAGATTAACAAATTTGGGAATTAAATGTAACCCCACAAGAGCGATTATTTCATCTATTATTTTAAGATATTCTTTCATATCTTTCTTGCCTTTTGGTATAAGTACAAATTATCCAAATATCAGACAAACATTCTCTCACGGTATTCTGACGGAGTAGTGCCTGTATGCTTACGAAAAAAACGTGTCATCGTAGAATTCGATTGAAAATTAGTTCGTGAAACCACTTCCTTTATTTCAAGATTGGAGTCTTTCAATAAGACTTTTATCTCAAGTATGGTATATTCCACAATCCACTCTTTAGCCGAACGACCAGTATTATCTGTTATTAACATTGTCAGATATTTAGGTGAGATACACATCTTATCTGCATAAAATGCCACATCACGACTTATAGTATGATACTCTATAACCAAATAAAAGAATTCAAAAACCTGCTTCTCTTTACGTACAAACTTCACGGAAGCCATAGCCTTGGGGTTACTCTTATAGCCCACATACAAGTCCCAATAATAAACCCTCAATAAATACATCACCGATTCCCTCCTAAGAAAGGCACAAGATAAATCTACACGGCATGACAATATATGACAGAAATGAACAAAGCGCTTATACTCTTCTTCACTGAGCGGAGAGCTATAATATTTCCTCATATAGAAAAAATAGTCAAGTGTAAGCCTACCCAGCCCATTAATGGTATCCATAAACAATTTCTTTGGTACTTTAAAGAAAATAACGGCAAAGTCTGTACTGATTTCGGTTATACTTGCCAACTGATAAGGAAAAATAGTTATCAAATCATTCTTCACAACCCTGCGTTTATTAGAAAACACATTAAAAAGAGCAGAGCCTCCGGTACAAACTCCATTTATCCCTTCTTCTAGATATGTCGGAATCCCGTCAAGAGGCAAATCAATTACCTTTGTATAAATATTGAACCCCTCTAAATCAAACACACCACTTGAAAAAGGCCTATTATCTTTTGTAGCTTTTACCATATTTGTTTTAAATATTATGCTAAGTTACAAAAAAAAATCATTTTTAGATTATTTGTTCTAAAATTGCACATATATACTGAAGTTCAGTCAAAACTAAAGTATAAATTCTTATTCTATAAAGGGCTAAATAATATCCGATAGGGCAGAGATAATGGAATAAAAAAAGTCCCACAAATCGTTGAATTTATGAGACTTACCTATTCATTATCCAGTTAGTTCAGCGGAGAGACAGGCTCTCGAACCTATGCTTTCAAGAAATATCATAAAATTGCAAATCACTGATAATCATATACTATCTAAAGCGCAGAGTAAATCTAAATCTTTCTGAATATCTTTTGCTATTCCAAATATTGGGTGTATATTTGGGTGTAGAATTTCAAACGCACCCAATTATGAATATCAAACGTAACATCATTTTTGCATTGGAAAGCCGGAAAAAGAACGGTGTGCCAATCGTAGAGAACGTACCCATCCGTATGCGTGTCATATACGCAAGCCAACGCATCGAGTTTACAACAGGCTACCGGATTGACGTAGCCAAATGGGATGCCGACAAACAACGGGTAAAGAACGGATGCACCAACAAACTAAAACAAAGCGCATCCGAAATCAATGCGGACTTGCTGAAATATTATGCCGAGATTCAAAACGTGTTCAAGGAGTTTGAGGTACAGGAAACCATACCGACCACCCAACAGCTAAAGGATGCGTTCAACCTGCGGATGAAAGACACCAGCGAAGAGCAGCAGGAAGAAACACAAATAAGTTTTTGGGAAGTATTCGATGAGTTTGTAAAGGAGTGTGGCAATCAGAATAACTGGACGGCATCCACCTACGAGAAATTCTCAGCAGTGAAAAACCACCTCAAAGAGTTCAAGGAAGATGTAACCTTTGAATACTTCAACGAGTTCGGCTTGAACGAGTATGTAAATTTCCTGCGTGACAAAAAGGATATGAGGAACAGCACCATCGGCAAACAGATGGGATTCCTCAAATGGTTTCTGCGCTGGAGCTTCAAGAAAGGGCATCATCAGAATATTGCATACGACACTTTCAAGCCCAAATTGAAAACCACCTCTAAAAAGGTGATATTCCTGACTTGGGACGAATTGAACAGGCTGAAAGATTATCGGATACCGAAAGACAAACAATATCTGGAACGTGTCAGGGATGTTTTTCTGTTCTGTTGCTTCACAAGCCTGCGATATTCAGATGTTCGTAATCTGAAAAGAAGCGATGTGAAACCCGACCACATCGAAGTTACCACAGTCAAAACGGCAGACAGCCTGATAATTGAACTGAACGACCACAGTAAAACCATACTCGAAAAATACAAGGAAGTCCATTTTGAAAACCACATGGCACTGCCTGTTATCAGCAATCAGAAGATGAATGATTATCTGAAAGAACTGGGGGAACTGGCTGAAATCAACGAGCCTGTACGGGAAACATATTATAAAGGAAATGAACGTATAGATGAAGTCACCCCGAAATACGCATTATTAACCACCCATGCAGGAAGAAGAACATTCATCTGTAATGCGCTGGCTCTCGGTATTCCGGCACAAGTCGTGATGAAATGGACGGGGCACAGTGACTATAAAGCCATGAAACCCTATATTGACATAGCGGATGATATTAAGGCAAATGCCATGAACAAGTTTAACCAACTATAAAAGTATCAATCAGTTTCATAGATTATCAGCTATTTGAATTATATTTGCGACAACAATAAACATTAGAATGGAAAATAACAGAGAATATCATATAGGAAGAACGGACTTTGACGCATTTGTTCATGCCGTCGGTTCGGAAATAGAACAGGCGCAAGTCCGGCTGATTGCCGCAGCCAATGCGCAAATGCTGTTCCATTACTGGAAAATGGGCAACTATATCCTGTATCATCAGAACTTGCAAGGCTGGGGAAGCAAAATCATCAAGCAACTGGCAAAGGCTATCCGGTTCAATTACCCCGAAAAGAAAGGTTATTCGGAGCGTAACCTTACTTATATGTGCCAATTTGCACGGTCATATCC
>NZ_JBCNZM010000087.1:18893-19959 GCF_040227615.1 Bacteroides sp. RTP31139st1_H2_RTP31139_211217
GACAGACACAAGGCTGTCTGTTCCAAGCATACAGAATGTTACAGATGAAGTATTGAAACTGAACAACGGACAATTTACGCAGGAACTTACTGCGCAAATACAATCCGCTGATTGTCAATCTTTAGAAATTACGCAGGAAGTTCCTGCGCAAATTCAGGATGTGGAGAAAACAGTTTCTGCCATTTACAGGATGGAGATTAGGGAAATAGAAAAAGTTTTCCTGAAATCCCCTGTTGCCAAAATAAACTGGGCAAGCCAAATGGTCATACTTAACGGTTCGTTACCGTTAGGCATAGGATATTGGTATATGAAACAGGCTGTAGAAATGGGCTGGAGTAGCAATGTGCTGAAAATGCAAATTGAAAACAACCTATATAACAGACAAATCAACAACAACAAGGTAAACAATTTCACAGCCACACTTCCAGCACCACAAAGCGACCTTGCCAATTACCTATTGAAAGACCCGTACATCTTCGATTTGGCTGGAGCGAAAGAAAAGGCAGACGAAAGGGACATAGAAGAGCAGCTGGTAAAGCACGTTACCCGTTATTTGTTGGAAATGGGCAATGGTTTTGCCTTTGTCGCCCGGCAGAAGCATTTTCAAATAGGTAACAGTGATTTCTTTGCCGACTTGATTCTATATTCTATTCCGCTACACGCATACATTGTTGTAGAACTGAAAGCTACTCCATTCAAACCGGAGTATGCAGGGCAACTGAATTTCTACATCAATGTGGTGGATGACAAACTGAGGGGAAAAAATGACAACAAGACTATCGGGCTGTTGCTGTGCAAAGGAAAAGATGAGGTGGTAGCACAATACGCATTGACAGGCTACGACCAACCGATAGGCATCAGCGATTATCAACTGAGCAAGGCTATACCCGAAAACTTGAAATCAGCTTTGCCAAGTGTGGAAGAGGTGGAAGAAGAACTGGCATCTTTCCTTGACAAGGACAATAATCCCCAAAATTGAAGTCTATGGCAGGAGAAATAAACAAACTGATTCCCCAATATGGAGAACTCAATAGAATATATAATGATTGGGTAACCAATTATGCTT
>NZ_JBCNZM010000088.1:0-19781 GCF_040227615.1 Bacteroides sp. RTP31139st1_H2_RTP31139_211217
TCAACAAGCCTGATTTTCTTTGCTTCCTGTATGTTCATAGCATGACATTTTTCATGAACTGATCACTTGTTATACACAGGACAAAGAACGGATTTATATCCAAGATAAGAAACACGATGGCATCAGATGGCATTAAAAGTAATCAAATGACATCAGTACGAGGTTAAGTATAAAAAATCCCAGTCGTATATCTTTGTATAACTGGGATTCATACCATTAAGAATATTTTCAGGCAATACTATAACTTTATATTTCTTGTTTCAAAAGCCTTGAATCCGCGATTGGTTATAAGTTTGGCATTGATTGGGATGGGATCCGGAAGCATATTGTATATTTGGTTAAAACCGTCTGCCATACCGTTTGGAGAGCATACAGGGGCACTACCCGCCGTCAAAACACACGTCTTGTTACTGAAACTTTCTATGAATGCTTTGATGCGTGGAGCATCAAACAATAAATGCAATGTGGCAAACAACTGCGTCCTCGCCTTTGACAATTTACTGCCTACTTTGCCATCGGACAACTCATGAATAATAAAATGGGCATTGCTTCCGGAACAGTCATACACAATGTAATCAGCACGTCCTAGGCCTTTCGTCCATTTCTCAAATTGATTTAAGTAATCCTCATAACGGATGAAACGCAGCTTGTAGACATGCTGCTCATCCCCGTTAAAATATGTGGCCGTACCTTCCCCTGCATTCCTTTTGATAGTGACAGTCGTTCCCTTTCCATCCACGATATCAAACACCTTATCTTCTATATCTTCTGTTATGACATTCGGCTCTGCGGTGTATTCGGCCAATGTACCACTTCTTTGTCGGTTGATAACCTCCACGAGGTCTTTCTTCATCAAAGATTCCATCAGCTTATCGTATTTTATTGTATTCGGAATAAATTTCCGTTATGGGATCAGACATGATGCGGGTATCTATCAGATGCTGCTCACCCTCAATATTGAGCGAAGTGGCATATCCGTCTGCTATTTCCAACACCTCTATCTCATGGAAATTCATTTGAGGCCCAAGAGCGGATTCTCCGGCCTCGGCACGTCGAATCAACAGATTTAGATAATTTACAATATATGGACTATGGGTAGCCATCATCAAATACATATTGTCTTTGTGTTCCATTAGGAAACAACGGCTAATCAAGAAATCTATCAACGACTTTTGGCTTTCAGGATATAAGCTCAGTTCCGGCTCCTCAATATGTATGAAGATATTGCTATGGGGAATCTCGCCCACATTCATGGTCGCATTGAAATGTTTCAGCCCATCCGTATCTGCCAGATAACGGAAAATGGATTTATTCATCCCGTCTACCGAATCATAACGCTTGGCATAATATTCCACAATGAGGGCAAGAGGACTGACAGTCTGAATACCCGAAGAAGCGTTTTCCAAGCCAATGGTATATTCGTCATCCCCATCCATACCTGAAATGACAAACCGTTCCTTGTTTTTCTCTTTTACCCGCTTCACTTCTATCCCCAAATAATCTATGGGAAAAGTTTCTATTTCTGATACGGCAGTCCGGAAGTCAGACAATGTCTCTTCAAAATAAGACTCGGTCTGTTCCACTCTGGTCTTTCCTGCAATGACATCCGCTATCTCATTCCGTTTGTCCGAAATGAAGCAGATCTTGTTCAATGACAACTTGTCTTGTGGAATAACCTTTCGAGGAGTGACCAATCCTTCCTTAGTATAAGATATCCTGCATCCGTCATTTTCATAATAGATTTCGGTATTCTCTTTGACATATTCATCAATACCTGAAAATTTCAATAAATCCTTCATGTTAAAAGTCAGATCTTTCAGGTCTTTAGCTTGTGAATGGCGCAAGTATGAGCGAAGATTAACGCGTTTGTATATCCAACGGAACAAGGAAAGCACTTTCATGACCGTGCTTTTCCCACTGCCGGATTCACCAACCAATACCATAAACGGCTTGATTTGTGCAATCTCTATCTCTTTAATAGGACCCAAATTGACAATTTTAATACTTTCGTCCATATGCTTTTTATTGTTAATGATAAGGATATGATTTATTGAATACTTATACAAAGATAACACATTTTTCTAGAATAAGTCCAATGGCCACCTCAATTCGTATAGATAAATTGCAAATTTCTTGGCTTGCATTATCACTATTTATGATATAACCCATATTAAAAGAAAAAAGTCACTAATATGTTACAGTGATTTTAGATGATTTTTACTTAACCTCATGAGCAAGACTAGTTGTAAAATATGTATCCTTTGGCAAGATACTTTAACGAGAAACTACTTTATAGGGGGCAGTAAGCCAATACAAAGACAACTTCTTGTTGAAAGGTGGCTCTTTACTTCGTGCCATGAATGAATTTAAACCCATCTTACAGTTTCTTAGACACTTTCCAAAAGCATTATCGGGCTTGAACAAAAAATATTCAATAAAAATCCTAATGATATTTGCAGAAATCGAACCTTTTACTTACCTTTGCACCGTCAAAGAGATAATGAATGTTGAATTGATAAAGAAAAGCGATGAATTTAGTGTAGGGCTAATTCAATGGCTTTTATAAAAGATAAAGTAACAAATGTGCAGTCACTCAAGGGATTAGAATAAACCGAAACAAAAGGTTCGATTCCTGGTGGCACCACTTTTCAAAAGCAATCGGAATGTAGCGCAGTTGGTAGCGCACTACGTTCGGGACGTAGGGGTCGGGCGTTCGAGTCGCCTCATTCCGACAGAAAAGACTTAACTCTTAGAAGTTAAGTCTTTTTTTGTTTTATACCTCCTCTCCTCCGGTTTCCCGACCATAAGAGCGATACTCCAATGGAGTGAACCCCGTACGTTTCTTAAACGAGGAGAAGAAATGCTCGGTAGACTTATAGTCGAGCATAAAAGAGATTTCTTTCACCGATAAAGAAGTACCCACCAGCAATTGCTTAGCCTTACGCAACTTTAGCTCTTGGAAATATTTTGCAGGAGCATAGCCGGTATAATCCTTAAATACTTTGCGAAACCAGGAATAACTGATATTCAACTTCATTGCCAGTTCTTCCGGGTCAACATCCTTGAATACATTCTCGTTCATGATGATTTTAGCCTGCTCTATTTTCTGATCGACATCACCCACTTCGAAAATCTTGTTTTTAGAGATGGACAATATCATCCCTATCATATGTAGCACAATACCGGCAAGATATTGCTGGGAAGAAATCTTATCAGCTTCCGCAATTTCCAAAGCGCGAGAGAAAAGTGAAACGAGCTCTTCATTCAACCCCACCCCCAACACTTGATTCTCTTTCGATAGAAAACCACCTTTCACCATATCATCAATCACAGCTCCCTCGAAACCAATATAATATTCATTCCAACCCGTCTGCACATAAGGATAATATGTATGCCACTGACCAGGAAACAGCACCATCAGTCGTCCTTTGCACACTTGCTTCTCTGGCGTGGTCTCCGAGGAGAACACCCCCCTCCCTTTAGTAATATAGACCAACTGGTACTCGCGCAGAATCCGTCCTTTCTGCGCATTGAAAAAATAACCGGTAGGATGATCCTTCAACGGATAAGGAGAATTAGGCTGGATAGACTGAAAGCCCACAGTATTTACCCAAAGACCATATTTCTGGTCCATGTCATTTACAATAAGGTACTTAAACTCTACTCCTAAATCATTATAATTTTTAGTCATAACACGTGCCTTCCATAATAGCTCCGGAACAAAAATAGAGATTATTTATGAAAAATCCCGTCCGCAGCGAATATTATTCATCACGGACGGGAATAGACATGTAACCTAAAATAGCGCTTGCCTTAAAAAGCTTTATGATACAGAGCTTCTATATCTTCCACAGATGTAGGTCTCGGATTGCCACCGGTGCAGACATCATTGAAAGCATCGATAGCCAATTGATGCAAATCCTCTTCCCTAACATTGATTTCACGCAACCGCTGTGGAATGCCAATACTTAAAGACAATTTCCGGACAGCAGCAATAGCAGCACATATACCTTCTTCCACGCTCATACCTTCCGTATTGACTCCCATCGCCTTCGCAATATGGACATATTTAGGAGCAGCCGGGGACGCTGCATTATACTCCATTACGTAAGGAAGAAGCAATGCGTTGGCCACCCCATGCGGAGTGTCATAATGGGCACCCAAAGGATGGGCCATGGAATGAACGATGCCCAGACCGACATTGCTGAACCCCATACCGGCAATGTATTGCGCTTGAGACATGGCCTCGCGGGCAACCGGATCGCTGCCATTGTCTACGGCAGCTTTCAAATGGACAGCAATCATTTCAATGGCTTTCAGTTCGAACATATCCGACATAGCCCATGCACCCGGCGTTATATAGCTTTCTATGGCATGAGTCAGTGCATCCATACCGGTTGCAGCAGTCAATCCTTTCGGCATGGAATACATCAGCTCCGGGTCAACAATAGCTACTGCCGGAATATCATTAGGGTCTACACAAACCATCTTTTTTTTGACCTCTTCGTCAATGATAACATAATTGATGGTCACCTCAGCAGCAGTTCCCGCCGTAGTAGGTAAAGCAAAAGTAGGGACAGCCTTTTGACGAGTATCCGCCACACCTTCCAGAGACTTCACATCTGCAAAATCCGGATTATTCACAACAATACCAATACCTTTTGCCGTATCAATGGAAGAGCCGCCACCCAAAGCCACGATAAAATCGGCACCGGATGCCTTGAAAGCAGCCACACCATTCTGTACATTGGTAATGGTAGGATTGGCCTTCACATCACTGAAGAGCTCATAAGGTATACTGTTCTTCTCGAAAACTTCAATCACTTTATCAGCCACCTTGAAACGGATCAAATCTCTGTCCGTTACAAAGAAAGCCTTTTTGAAACCTCTGCGGGCAGCCTCCACGGCAATCGTTTCGCGACAGCCGGCACCGAAATAAGAGGTCTCATTCAATATCATTCTATACATAATTACACACTATCTGTTAAAACAATTATTTGGGCAAATTAAACGCTACGGACATTTCCTTCATTTGAAGCTGGCTCATACCATCCGGTTCAAAACCCATATTTTTGGCAGCGATATAAATAAGGGCGGATTTATTGAGTACATCCACCTGGTCGAAAGCAGCCATCACATCCACATCCACAGCAAACACACCATGTTTCTCCCACATCACTACATCATAGTCATCCAGTTCGCGGATGGTAGCCTCAGCCAATTCTACCGAACTGGGAAGTTGATAAGGGATGATGCCCAAACCGCGGGGACAGAAAGCCTTTGTTTCCGGTATCATACTCCAAAGCAGGTTCGAAGCTACATCTTTTTCCAGAAACTTCTTGTTGTGAGTCATGGCTACCAGCTCAATAGGATGCGTATGCACCGAAGCTTTATAGGGAGAACCTTTCGCTATCAGATTGTTGTGTACACTAAGATGGGAAGGAAGTTCCGATGTAGGCTGTACAGACTGGTCGGCTATAATGACATAGCTGGCACAGTCATCCAAAATGCGGATGACCGAACCGTTCTCCATCGGCCAACGGGCCAAATCGCGCATACGCTTGTTGGTGCCTTTGCAATAAAAATAGCAGTCTTTCAAATAAGGTAAAGTAGCACCGATTGATTTCACCTCACTAATGGCGGGCATAGCCTTGATTTCATCGTCTACAAACTCAGTGATGTTGACCGTAATATTGCCCCCATTACGTTCTGCCCAACCTTTCTGCCAGAGATAACCAGCCACCTCAGCCACCTTATTAACTTCCGCAGCCAGCGCCGGACGATTTTCTAGAATTGATTTCATATATGCAGATATATTTTAGTTTTATATTCAAAGATAGGTATTTAAACTTACCCCAGCAACTGTGGCAGGAAAGAAGAAATTATCAAGACTGCCAAGCCTATGACAAGCACTGTAATTGTCTTGGGTGTACACCCTTTCCATTCCTTCAAAAGGATACCCCAAACATTGGAGAACGTTACGTTCAACGACATCAGGATGCACCACGAGAATGTGAGCAATACCGGAGAGGCAGCAAGGAATCCCTTACCCAAGCTAAGACCAAAGAACTGGCTGTACCACAACACACCGGCCAAAGCACAAAACAAGACATTGTTTACATAAAGGGATTTCTTGCCATAATCGCCCCAACTTTTGTTCCTGGAATTCTGATAGAAACAATAGACGGCATTCGTAATGAAACCACCCTGTGTCACCATCAATGTAGCAGGCAGTGTCTTGAATATATCCGCACTTTCAGCAAAACAGAGTTTCTCTCCAAAACCCAATCCTATACTGAAACACGCACTCATAAATCCGGCAAGAAGGGCTACAATAATACCTTTAGTAAAATTGAAATCCTTTACGGCCTTCTTCTTCTCTTCTTCGCTCAGGCTGGCAGACTTCATGCTACCGGCCAGACCGATAATGCCAATACCTACCAACGTGACCACTACACCAACAATAACCGATGTTGTCAAATCTCCTGCCTTACCAGTAAATACCGGAGTCAATATCGTTCCCAATCCGGCACAAGTACCCAAAGCGATAGACTGCCCAAGAGCTACGCCTAAATAGCGCATAGACAAACCAAACGTCAGTCCCCCCACTCCCCATAAAGCTCCGAAGAACATAGTCCAAAGCGTATCCGCAGGATTGTTTGCATAAATCTCGAACAGCGAATTGTCGGCAGGTACTGCCAGCAACGCGCCCAAGAACGGAAAAACCAGCCAAGCGAAAACACCTTGTACAATCCAATACGACTCCCAGCTCCACTCCTTGATGCGGTTAATGGGTACATAGCAACTGGATTGGCAGAATGCTCCGATGGCAATAATCAATAACCCTAATATTATTTCCATTTCTGTCAGTTACAAGGGTTTCCTATCCTCTTTTAGAGGTTACATTAACTTCATACTTCTCTATTTCAGCGATGAACTCCTCACCTACCGGAACATTGTTTTTCAGACAGAACATGTCCCAAACAGCGTTCCAAGGCAAAGCCTTAGCCTCTTCGAGCAGAGCAAGGCGCTGGAAACCTTGACCGGTGGCCTCATATTCGCGAAGCTTTGCCAATGGTTCTAGTAACGCACGCAACATGCATTTCTGCGCCGCACGGGTACCGATTACATAAGCACCGATACGGTTGATGGAAGCATCAAAATAATCAAGACCAATGTGTACACGGTCCAGTGCATCGCAACGGACAATTTCTTGGAAAAGTTCAAGAGTGGGGTCATCCATGATAGTTACATGGTCAGAATCCCAACGTACCGGACGGCTTACGTGGAGCATCAGCTCAGGGACAAAGAGCAACATGGAAGACACCTTGTCTGCAGCACTTTCCGTAGGATGGAAGTGCCCGGTATCAATGGTAATAAGTTTCTGATGCTGTACACTATAGCCCATACAGAATTCATTGGAGCCTACTGTATAACTCTCTAAACCTATGCCAAACACCTTCGATTCAAGGCAGTCCTTCATATGCTTGTATTCCGTAGCAAAAATACGGTCGAGAGAATCTTTGAAAAGCACACGATACTTCATACGGTTTACAGTGATATCCTTGCTACCATCATGCACCCAAAGATTCATGATGCAGGGATCTCCCTGGCGGCGCCCCATTTCTTCGGCAATGGCACGACAACGTTTAGTATGTTCGACCCAAAAGTCACGGATACCTTGGTCCGGATGAGCCAGAGAAAGATTACCGCTCTTCGGATGAGAGAAAGAAGTGGAATTAAAATCCAATTTTATACCATTCTCGGCTGCCCATTGCATCCAGCTTTCGAAATGTTTCACCTCTACCTGATCGCGATCTACGAAGGTACCGCCAAAGTCACCGTAAATCTCATGCAAATTCAAACGGTGCTTACCGGGGATATAAGAAGCAGCTTTCAAAATATCGGAACGCAGTTCTTCCATATTACGGGCTTTACCGGGATAGTTTCCTGTTGTCTGGATACCACCGGTCAATGAGCCGGCAGATTCGAATCCCTGAACATCATCGGCCTGCCAACAATGCATAGAGATAGACACTTTCTGAAGTTGCTCCATTACTTTTTCTACATCCAATCCGAGAGCTGCGTAACGCTCTTTAGCAATTTCATACGCTTTGTTTATCAATTCTTCTTTCATGATACGTGATTTGATTATGAGTTATAAATTATTGGTAATCATTATCCATTATAATTAGTCATCGTCAATTGCTTGAAGTGCAGGTAAGCGGTATTCCAATCCTCCATATCCTGCGGATAGAAAGTCTTTAATGGTATGGAACGGTTGATGAGCTGTCTCATGGAAGCAATGTCTCTAGCTGCTCCGGCAGCCAATGCCTGAACCATAACGTTACCGATAGCAGTAGCTTCGGAAGGTCCGGCAATCACGGGAATACCGACAGCATTGGCTGTCCACTGGTTAAGCAGTTCGTTACGGCTACCGCCACCGATAACATGTAAAGCCTCCACCGGACGTGGTGAAAGATTTCGCAGGCTATCCAGCACCTGACGGTATCTCAAAGCAAGACTCTCAAAGATACAGCGTACTATCTGTCCATGTGTCATGGGAATAGGCTGACGATAATCGGAACAATAGGTCTTGATGGCTTGCTCCATATTCGCCGGATTGGTAAACAAAGCATCATCCGGATTAATTAGACTACGGAATGGTTCACAAGTACCAGCCTCAACGATGAGTTCGGAATAAGGGATTTCCCCCCATTCGGTACGGCAACGTTCAAGCAGCCACATACCACAAATATTTTTTAACAAACGAATGGTTCCTTCCACACCGCCTTCATTCGTAAAATTCAAGGATTCTGTTTCAGCAGTAATGACTGGAGCATCCGTCTCCACTCCCATCAGAGACCAAGTACCACTACTTAGATAAGCAAAATTACGGTCCATGGCAGGTACGGCAGCAACAGCAGAAGCCGTATCATGCCCGGCAACAGCTATCACGGGGACAGCGCCAAGTCCGGTTATTCGTTGTACTTCCTCCGTCAAGCCCCCTATTTTTTCACCAGGATAGACAAAACGCCCGAAATGAGCTTGTGTCAGTCCAATCTCCTGCAGCAAGGCATCCTCCAGCCTGCAGGTATTGGCATTTACCAACTGTGCCGTACTGGCAATAGTATACTCCGTTACCATCTGACCGGTCAACATATAGCTCAAAGCATCAGGCATAAACAGCAATTTATCTGCAGCTGCCAATGCACTGTCATGATTACGGCGTAATGTATCAAGTTGGAACAAGGAGTTGAAATTCATCACCTGAATCCCCGTCCATCCATACACATGGCTACGAGGTATACGTGTGAAGAACGCTTCCGGAGCACCCACCGTATGAGGGTCACGATAGGAATACGGCTGGCGAAGAAATCCCCCATCCTTACCTACACAGACAAAATCTACTCCCCAAGTGTCGATACCGATGGAAGTTATTTCTACACCTTTACGGGCGGCAATCCTTAGCCCTTCAATAATATGACGGTAAAGTTCATAAATATCCCAGTAAAAATGTCTGCCAGCTTCAATCAGATGATTTGGGAAACGGTTTACTTCTTCCATTTCCAAACCATTCGAAGTAAAAGTTCCCAGAATTGTGCGACCACTGGTAGCCCCCAAGTCGACCGCAAAAAAGCATTGTTTCATGGTAATTAGTTTTAGTTGCTATTCAACGATACAAAAATAGGAGATTATCCCCCTACTTTTTGTACAGTTTTTGATTGAAAGGGTGTCAGATTTGGCAATTGCATATCTATTCTATATTATATCAACATTTATCAAATGCATACAGAAACAATCCCCAATAACGTGAAAGAACAGATAAACAAGGCTGCTACAAAGAGAACAAGAACAACATATATAATATACCTATGTATAAAAAGAATAAAAAAACTCTCCTTTTTGCATATTCTTTCCAAAATAATCCCTAATTTTGCGCCACTCTTAGAATAATTATACAGAAAATGAAGAAAAAAGCCAATCGGTTAGACGCCATCAAGATGATTATCTCAAGCAAAGACGTCAGTTCTCAGGAAGAACTGTTGCAAGCTTTGAGCAAGGAAGGCTTTGAACTGACACAAGCCACCTTGTCACGCGACTTGAAACAGCTGAAAGTAGCGAAAGCAGCGAACATGAACGGTAAATACGTATATGTGCTGCCCAACAACATCATGTATAAACGTTCGAACGACCAGAGTGCAAGTGAGATGTTGATGACAAGCGGATTCGTTTCACTTCAATTTTCGGGCAATATTGCCGTCATCCGTACCCGGCCCGGATATGCCAGCAGCATGGCCTACGACATCGACAACCGGGAGTGTCCCGCCATTCTGGGTACCATTGCCGGAGATGACACCATCATGCTGGTGGTGCACGAAGCGGCGTCACATGACGAGGTACGCAGCTTCCTATCGCAAATCATCCCGAACATTAAATGATAGATAACAACAAAAAATAAGAAATTAAATAAGAAATGGATTCGAAACAAATTGATGTGATGGTGGCTGACGCCTCACATGAAGTTTACGTGGACAAGATTTTGGATACCATCCGGGAAGCTGCCAAGGTACGCGGAACGGGCATCGCAGAACGCACACACGAATACGTAGCTACTAAGATGAAAGAAGGAAAGGCCATCATAGCCTTGTGTGGAGACGATTTTGCCGGTTTCACCTACATAGAGAGCTGGGGCAACAAGCAATATGTAGCAACCTCCGGTCTGATAGTACACCCCAAATACCGGGGACTGGGACTGGCAAAACGTATCAAGACCGCCTCTTTCCGCCTGGCACGCCTACGTTGGCCCAATGCCAAAGTTTTCAGTCTCACCAGTGGAGCTGCCGTCATGAAAATGAATACCGAGCTAGGATATGTGCCCGTCACCTTCAACGAACTAACCGATGACGAATCCTTCTGGAAAGGTTGCGAAGGCTGTATCAACCATGATATATTGGTAGCCAAGAACCGTAAATTCTGCATCTGCACAGCAATGCTTTACGACCCGAAGCTGCACGAAGAAGATAAAATATAAAAATATAAGGATATGGAAAAGAAGAAAAAAGTGGTAGTCGCATTCAGCGGCGGTTTGGATACCTCATTCACGGTCATGTATCTTGCCAAAGAAAAAGGATACGAAGTATATGCAGCTTGTGCCAATACTGGCGGTTTCAGCCCCGAACAGTTGAAGACTAACGAGGAGAATGCCTACAAGCTGGGTGCCAAAGAATACGTCACCATTGACGTGACGCAAGAGTACTACGAAAAAAGCCTAAGATACATGGTATTCGGAAACGTACTGCGTAACGGTACCTACCCCATCTCCGTAAGTTCCGAACGTATCTTCCAGGCACTGGCCATTGCACGCTATGCCAACGAAATCGGCGCCGATGCCATCGCTCATGGTTCTACGGGTGCGGGTAACGACCAGATTCGCTTCGACATGACTTTCCTCGTCATGGCTCCGGGCGTGGAAATCATTACGCTGACACGCGACATGGCACTGAGCCGTCAGGAAGAGATTGACTACCTGAACCAACACGGTTTTGCCGCCGACTTCACCAAACTGAAATACTCCTATAACGTGGGTCTGTGGGGCACCTCCATCTGTGGTGGTGAGATTCTGGATTCTGCACAAGGATTGCCCGAAAGCGCCTACCTGAAACACTGCACCAAAGAGGGCAGCGAACAGTTGCGCCTCACTTTTGAGAAGGGGGAACTAAAAGCCGTGAACGACGAGACATTCGACGATCCCATCAAAGCCATCCAGAAAGTGGAAGAGATCGGTGCAGCATACGGCATCGGCCGCGACATGCACGTAGGCGACACGATTATCGGTATCAAAGGCCGTGTAGGCTTCGAAGCTGCCGCACCCATGCTGATTATCGGCGCACACAAGTTCCTGGAGAAATATACCTTGAGCAAATGGCAGCAATACTGGAAGGACCAGGTAGCCAACTGGTACGGCATGTTCCTGCACGAAAGCCAATATCTGGAACCGGTAATGCGCGACATCGAAGCCATGCTGGAATCCTCGCAACGCAACGTAAACGGTACGGCTATCCTCGAGCTTCACCCACTCTGCTTCTCTACCGTAGGTGTAGAAAGCAAGGACGACCTTGTGAAAAACAAGTTCGGCGAATACGGCGAAATGCAGAAAGGCTGGACGGCAGAAGATGCCAAGGGCTTCATCAAAGTAACCTCCACGGCACTGCGTGCATATTATTCAAATCACAAAGACGAGAAAATCTAAATGACGGACAAGAAACGGAAACTGACACGTCCCCGAACCGGAAGAATGCTTTCCGGTGTATGTGCAGGACTGGCAAACTTTTTCGGACTTGACGTATCTTTAGTACGCATCGTTTATACGTTCGCTACCGTCTTTACTGCTTTTGCAGGTGTAATTATATACATTATATTATTGATTATCATACCAGAAGAATCCAATAGATATTATCGAAATGATTAAAGTAGGAATCATCGGCGGAGCCGGATACACGGCAGGCGAACTGATACGTTTGCTGCTCAACCATCCGGAAGCGGAAATCGTTTTCATAAACAGCTCAAGCAACGCCGGCAACAAAATTACCGACGTACACGAAGGACTGTACGGCGAAACAGACTTGGTATTTACCGACCAGCTCCCGCTGGAAGAAATCGACGTACTCTTTTTCTGTACGGCACATGGCGACACGAGAAAATTCCTCGAAAGCCACAACGTGCCCGAGGAGTTGAGAATCATCGACCTCTCCATGGACTACCGCATAGCCTCTCCTGACCACGACTTCATTTACGGCTTGCCGGAACTGAACCGCCGCGCCACCTGCAAGGCAAAGCATGTAGCCAATCCGGGCTGCTTTGCCACCTGCATACAATTGGGGCTGCTGCCGCTCGCCAAGCACCTAATGCTGAATGATGACATCATGGTGAATGCCATCACCGGAAGTACGGGTGCCGGAGTGAAACCGGGTGCCACGAGCCACTTCAGCTGGCGCAACAACAACATGAGTGTTTACAAAGCTTTCGAGCACCAGCACGTGCCCGAAATCAAGCAATCACTCCGCCAGCTGCAAAACAGTTTCGATGCAGAAATAGATTTTATCCCCTACCGGGGTGACTTCCCGCGCGGTATCTTCACTACCATCGTAGTAAAGACCAAAGTGGCTCTGGAAGAAATCATCCGTATGTACGAAGAATACTACGCCAAAGATTCCTTTACATTTGTCGTGGAAAAGAACATTGACCTGAAACAAGTGGTGAATACCAATAAATGCCTCATCCACCTGGAGAAGCACGGTGACAAGCTGCTTATCATTTCCTGCATCGACAACCTCCTGAAAGGTGCCAGCGGACAAGCAGTCCACAACATGAATTTAATGTTTAACCTGGAAGAGACCGTAGGATTACGGTTGAAACCTTCTGCATTCTAAAAAAAATGAATTTATTCGACGTATACCCTCTCTTTGACATCAACATCGTCAAAGGAAAAGGCTGCCATGTATGGGACGAGAACGGTACCGAATACCTCGACCTCTACGGTGGCCATGCAGTCATCTCAATCGGACATGCACATCCACATTATGTAGAGATGGTGAGTAACCAAGTTGCTACGTTAGGATTCTACTCAAACTCAGTAATTAACAAGCTGCAACAGCAAGTGGCAGAACGCTTGGGAAAAGTCTGTGGCTATGACGACTACTCATTCTTCCTCATCAACAGCGGTGCCGAAGCCAATGAAAACGCCTTGAAACTCGCCTCCTTCTACAATGGCCGTACCCGTGTGATATCCTTCTCAAAAGCATTCCACGGACGTACCTCACTGGCGGTGGAAGTAACGAACAATCCTAAAATCATCGCTCCCATCAACAACTGCGGGCACGTCACCTACCTCCCGTTGAACGACATCGAAGCCATGAAGGCCGAATTGTCCAAAGGAGATGTCTGCGCAGTGATTATCGAAGGCATACAAGGTGTAGGCGGCATCCAACTGCCGACAGACGAATTCATGCAGGCTCTCCGCCAGCCTTGTACGGAACACAACACGGTCTTGATTCTCGATGAAATCCAAAGCGGCTACGGACGCAGCGGCAAGTTCTTCGCCCATCAGTACAACGGCATCAAAGCCGACATCATCACCGTGGCAAAAGGCATCGGCAATGGTTTCCCGATGGCAGGCGTACTCATCAGCCCAATGTTTACACCAGTATACGGGCAACTTGGAACCACTTTCGGTGGAAACCACCTAGCTTGCAGTGCCGCCCTTGCCGTGCTGGATGTGATAGAGCAGGAAAACCTGATAGAGAATGCAGCCCAAGTCGGCAACTTCCTGATAACGGAACTAAAGAAATTCCCTCAAATCAAGGACGTTCGCGGACGCGGACTCATGATAGGGCTGGAATTTGAAGAACCCATCAAGGAACTGCGCCTAAGACTACTGAAAGAGCAGCATGTATTCACCGGTGTAAGCGGTACGAATGTACTTCGCCTGCTGCCGCCTCTGTGCCTCGGCATGGATGAAGCAAAGGAATTCTTGGAACGCTTCAAGAAAGTACTTTAATATTTGACACAAATAATCAGCCAGCAAAAGAAACGACCGAAAAGCAGAATACCTTTCTCTCTCGGTCGTTTTTTGTAGAAAATTTATCTACCTTTGCCAGCAAAACAACTCTTTTAACAACAAAAAGATATGAAAACAGCAATTATCGGTGCAGGAAATATGGGGGGAGCCATTGCCCGAGGGCTGGCAAAAGGAACAATCATCCCTGCCGGTAACATCATTGTCTCCAACCCCACCCAGGGCAAGCTGGACAAGCTGAAGGCAGAATTCCCCGCATTGCAAGTGACCAATGACAACCAGGAAGCGGCAGCCGGTGCAGATATGATAATCTTTGCCGTGAAGCCATGGCTGATGGAGCCAGTGATAAAGGAACTGGAACTAAAAGGCACAGAGATTCTTATATCCGTTGCAGCCGGCATTCCTTTTGAAGAGCTGACACACTATGTAGCAGACAAAGAAATGACCATGTTCCGTCTTATTCCCAATACCGCCATCAGCGAGATGGAAAGCATGACACTCATCGCCAGCCGCAATGCCACCAAGGAGCAGGAGCAACTGATGCTGGACATTTTCAACCAGATGGGACTCGCCATGCTCATTCCCGAAGAAAAGATTGCGGCAACCACTGCCATGACTTCCTGCGGCATCGCCTACGTGCTTAAGTATATCCAGGCAGCCATGCAGGCCGGCGTTGAAATGGGTATCTATCCCAAAGACGGCATGCGCATGGTGGCACAATCTGTGAAAGGGGCAGCCGAGCTGATTCTGAACAACGACACGCACCCCAGTGTTGAGATTGACAAGGTGTGTACCCCCGGAGGAATTACCATCAAGGGAATCAACGAGCTGGAACATGAAGGATTCACCTCCACTGTGATTAAAGCCATCAAAGCGAGTAAATGATATTTAATGTGCTAATGTAACGATGTCCCGATATGCCTATGAGCTACGGTATAATTAAACATTGTGCAGCCTATTGGCACATTGCCACACTTTAATAACAACCCATTAAAAAAATATAATTATGGACGAACAAATCAGACAAATAGCCGAACGCCTGCGCGGACTGCGTGACGTATTGGAACTGACTGCCGACGATATCGCCCGCGACTGCGACATCTCTGCAGAAGAGTACCGTCTGGCCGAAACCGGAGAATTCGACATCTCGGTCAGCATGCTGCAGAAGATAGCACGGCACTACGGCATATCACTGGACGCACTGATGTTTGGGCAAGAGCCCAAAATGAGCTCCTACTTCCTGACACGTGCCGGAAAAGGAACCAGTATAGAACGTACCAAGGCATATAAATACCAATCGCTGGCAGCCGGTTTCATCAACCGCACGGCAGACCCGTTCATTGTGACCGTAGAACCGAAACCGGACAGCGAGCCGATACATTACAACAGCCATACCGGTCAGGAGTTCAACCTCGTACTGGAAGGCCGTATGATGGTCAGCATCGACGGCAAAGACTTAATCTTAAACGAAGGAGACAGTCTATACTTCAACTCCAAACTGCCGCACGGCATGAAGGCGCTTGACGGAAAGACTGTAAAATTCCTGGCAGTAATTATGTAATAAAGTTATGGTAGAAAGATTTTTATCTCAAACATCCTTCACCTCACAGGAGGACTTCATCAAGAACCTGAAGATAAACGTACCGGAGAATTTCAACTTCGGCTACGACGTAGTGGATGCCTGGGCCGCCGAGCAACCCGACAAACCCGCACTGTTGTGGACCAATGACCAGGGCGAATGCCGGCAGTTTACCTTTGCCGACATGAAACGGTACACAGACATGACGGCTTCCTATTTCCAAAGCCTCGGCATCGGCCACGGAGACATGGTGATGCTGATACTGAAGCGCCGTTACGAATTCTGGTTCAGCATTGTGGCACTACACAAACTCGGTGCAGTGGTGATTCCCGCCACCCACCTGCTGACGAAGAAAGACATCGTATACCGTTGCAACGCCGCAGACATCAAGATGATAGTCTGCGCCGGCGAAAGCGTCATCACCGACCATATCACGGCAGCCATGCCGGAGTCTCCTTCTGTGAAACGCCTCGTAAGCGTCGGGCCGGAAGTTCCCGAAGGATTCGAAGACTTTCACAAAGGTATCGAGGCTGCCGCTCCTTTCGTGAAACCTGAACATCCGAATACGAACGATGACATCTCCCTGATGTACTTCACCAGCGGCACTACCGGAGAGCCCAAAATGGTGGCCCACGACTTCACCTATCCGTTGGGACACATCGTCACCGGCAGCTTCTGGCACAACCTGAAAGAGAGCAGCCTACACCTCACCATTGCCGACACCGGTTGGGGAAAAGCCGTGTGGGGCAAGCTCTACGGACAATGGATTGCCGGCGCCAACGTATTTGTATACGACCACGAGAAATTCACTCCCGCAGCCATACTGGAGAAGATACAAGATTATCACGTCACGTCGCTTTGTGCGCCGCCCACCATCTTCCGATTCCTCATCCACGAAGACCTCACGAAGTACGACCTATCCAGTCTGGAATACTGCACCATCGCCGGAGAAGCATTGAACCCCGCCGTATTCGAGACCTTCAAGAAGTTGACGGGCATCAAGCTGATGGAGGGATTCGGACAGACCGAAACGACCCTTACCGTTGCCACCATGCCGTGGATGGAACCGAAACCCGGCAGCATGGGATTGCCCAATCCGCAATACGACGTAGACCTGATAGACCACGAAGGACGTTCCGTGGAAGCCGGTGAGCAGGGACAGATTGTAATCCGTACCGACAAAGGCAAACCGCTGGGATTGTTCAAGGAATACTACCGCGATGCCAACCGTACCCACGAGGCATGGAACAACGGCATTTACTACACGGGAGACGTAGCCTGGAAGGACGAAGACGGCTACCTCTGGTTCGTGGGCCGCGCCGACGACGTTATCAAAAGTAGCGGTTACCGCATCGGCCCGTTCGAAGTGGAAAGTGCATTGATGACCCACCCAGCCGTAGTGGAATGTGCCATTACCGGTGTGCCCGATGAAATCCGCGGTCAAGTGGTAAAAGCTACGATTGTGTTGGCAAAAGAGTACAAGGCACGCACCGGAGAAGAGCTTGTCAAGGAGTTGCAGAACCATGTGAAGAAAGTGACGGCTCCCTACAAATACCCGCGTGTCATCGAATTTGTTGATGAGCTCCCCAAAACCATCAGCGGGACAATCCGCCGTGTGGAAATCCGGGAGAACGACCGAGGAAATAATACTCGCCACCCAGCATCTGAATCATAAGACAACATCCGGGTGAAAGAATAAGGAGGGGATAAAACCGAAGTCGGCCATTCTATTGACGATTTCCGTTTTACCCCCTCTTTTTACAAATAGTTGTCTCATTGTGAATACCAAAAGGAGAAAAAAACTATATTTGCACGAAATTAAACTTCACTTGGAACATTTATAAACAAGAAAGACCGACACGGCATATGAAAAATAGAACGCAGATATGGAAAATACTGGCTTTCTTAGGAGCGATACTTTTCTTGTCTGATACAATATACGCCCAACAATGGACATCCGATAGTCATTCGGAATACAAACGGGATACACTCCCTTTCTCACAGCGCTTCATCCACAGATTAGGCGTAGAAGGGCGTGCTGGCTATATTTTTCAGACCAGCCCTTTTCTGGAGTACTCCAACCACCAATACAAGGCCATGAAAAATGCCTATGCCGGCCATCTGAAATACTCCTTCCAGCTCCGTCCCCACACCGTTGCCGACCAGGCTTATATAGGAGCCTATCAAGGGATTGGAGTCGGCTATTTCAACTTCGGCAATCCGGAAGAGCTGGGCAACCCGCTGGCGGTCTATCTGTTTCAAGGGGGACGCATCGCCCAATTCAGCCCCCGCATATCCTTGAACTATGAATGGAACTTCGGCGCATCGTTCGGCTGGAAACCCTACGATGAATATGACAACCCGGAGAACCAGATTATCGGCTCGAAAGTGAATGCCTATCTCAATGTGAACCTCTACTTAAAGTGGGCACTCTCCCCCAAGTTCGACCTGATGATAGGAACTACCGGAAGCCACTTTTCCAACGGAAACACCCAATATCCCAACTCCGGTCTGAACACGGTGGACTGTAAAGTGGGGCTGGTATATAACTTTAACCGCAGAGCGGATGAACTCGCCCAGTCATGGCAACACCCTATCGTTCCTCCATTCCCCCGCCACGTCAGCTACGACCTGACTTTGTTCGGCTCCTGGCGAAAGAAAGCAGTGGCCCATGAGGGCAGTAGTGGCCAGGTACCCGCACCCGGCACTTACAACGTGTTCGGTTTCAGCTTTGCACCCATGTACAACTTCGGCTATAAATTCCGCGCCGGTGTGGCGTTGGACGGCGTATACGACCACAGTGCGAACATGAAAGAATCGTACGAAGAAGAGAACGGCTTCTATACTCCGCCCGCCAAGAAGCAGATGGCATTGGGCTTATCCGCCCGCGGAGAATTTGTCATGCCTTACTTCACGGTAGGTATCGGTCTGGGAGCCAATGTTCTGCACGGCGGCGGCGACATGAAGTCTTTCTATCAGATTCTTGCCCTGAAAATAGACGTAACACGCAATTCGTATCTCCATATAGGATATAACCTCCGGGAATTTCATGAGCCCAATTATCTGATGTTGGGTATCGGCTATCGGTTCAATAACAAACGCCCCAAGCTGTTCTGAACAATAAAGAGGAGGCTATTTATATAGATTCTTTTATTTCATCTGCAAGCACATATTACCAAGTGCCACGCGCATATCATCTACTATAGTATTATAGTTAGTTTGTTAGTTCACAGAGATGAACACTTTGTTCAAGTATAGAGAAACAGTTTGTTCCAATAAGGAAAAACAGTCTGTTTTCATATGATGAAACGAAATGTTCTGTTAAGGGAAACAAAGTGTTCGCCATAATGAAACAACTTGTTCTATTAAGGGAAACACTTTGTTCGCTATAGGGAAACGGTCTTTCATATCAAGAGCTTATAAAGAAAAAGCTCTGCAAATCAATGATTCACAGAGCTTAATCGAGTACTCGAAGCGGGACTTGAACCCGCACAGCCGCAATGGCCAAAGGATTTTAAGTCCTTCGTGTCTACCATTCCACCATTCGAGCATCCTAAAAAAGGGAAAGGAGAGCGGAAAACGAGACTCGAACTCGCGACCCTAACCTTGGCAAGGTTATGCTCT
>NZ_JBCNZM010000089.1:0-19755 GCF_040227615.1 Bacteroides sp. RTP31139st1_H2_RTP31139_211217
TTTCTGGTTTGCCCATAATCAGCCGCATAGCGGATGACTACGGGTAAACCGGAAATGAGAACAGTCATTCCGATGAAGGGGAGGGTGGGAAAGAATACTGCGTGAACGCAAAAACACAGTATGTCATCTTAAAACAATATCTTTAAAAAGTTTTTCAGAAGAAATGCTTACCAATATCCTAATAATTATTACTTTTGATAACATAATACAACGATATGGAAAAGAAAAAGATTACAATAGAGGTAGAACCAGCTACAGCCGTAGCTACCGTCGGTTTATTGCGTGGGATATTTCCCAGTATCATCGAACAACTGGAAAGGCAAGCCGCAACAAACGGCAGCCCCTTAAAATTCAATAAAGTAGAAAATATGCAAGAAGTATTGGATGAGATTTATGAAAAGTGCATTGCCGAAACGAACCTCCGGGAGTTTGCCCAGGCGCACTTAAATAGTGACGGATTACCTAACTGATACAGAAATACGGAATCTGCCAGCCATCCTTATTCCAAATAACAAATGGTACAGAATTACACACCTGTCATGTGGGATGACAAAGCATTTGCCTTTGTCCCCTACGAAGCATTCAGTGATTTGCCACATTATCCCAAAGAAAAATGTGAGCAAATTTGCAAAGAGCTGAACAGCCTTATAAGACTATGTACTTATAGGCCGAAAAAGGAAGATATTTATTTTCATCCGGTAAGTTATGTACGTCGTTCCGGAGGTTTCATAGTTACGGATAATCAGGCATCCTTTGAGAAATGCCCCTATCCTGCTTGCGCAGACCGTCATAGCTGCCAAAAAATATGTGATTTGATGAACCGTATCATTGAAGAGTCTTAATTATATAAAATACCATGGAACATCCAAACTCCAAATGCAGAATAGCACAAGCTGAATATTTAAGTCGGCTACCTGAAGAAGAACGGGAAAATAAGGCCAGAGATATTAGAATCGGAAACGCCAGCTATATTTACCACCAACAAGCGGTTCCAATCCAAGAAAACAGATTGATAATGTATTATAAAGAGTGGTTGGAAGGTCTTCCTCCCAACATTTCACGCCATATGAGAATGCTTGGATTTGAAGCATGTAAGACAATGATTCCGTTTACGAGATATGTGAACGAAAGAAACGATATTGGTATGCGTGACTGGATGCAAGAGCATCTTTCACCGAGTGACTTCAACTATTGGCAGGAACTTTCGAAAAAAGCAGGTTCGCCAACATTTTAATCCCATCCCGTTCAATACGCTGCCTGAAGAATAAAAGGTGCGTATTAAACGAGAATATTTTTTAGCGTTTAGTCATCTCTTCCCGCACCAGTTCCGTTTCTGTCGGGGAGAGTTTCGGCAATTTGACAGTTGCCGGACTTTCTAACTGGTAAGCCTTCACCTCATTGATAAGCAGCTGCCAGTCAAAAAGAAATTCTTCGGAACAACCATGTTTACGATAAATTTCTTTTGCTGCTTCCAAAATCTCAGGAGCGCAAAAATCGTCTCCCTGAAAGACAACTGCCGGACGATCATTATTGATACAGTCTCTCAATAATCGTAACTGATCTTTCATTGTGTTTACCTATTATGCGTTCTGTTGTTTTACCATTTTCAAAAATTCGTCAGACGGTTTAAATGCCGGTATGTTATGAGCCGGAATAATCATAGTAGTATTCTTAGAGATATTCCGAGCTGTCTTTTGCGCTCTCTTCTTCACTATGAAACTACCGAATCCACGAAGATAGACATTTTCCTCCTTACCCAACGAAGTCTTTACCTCGTTCATGAATCCTTCCAAAACAGCAAGCACCGCTTTGCCGTCGATGCCGGTTCTGGCAGATATTTCCTTTACGATTTCCGATTTAGTCATTTCTTTATAATTTGAAAATTAGCGTGCAAAGATAATTAATCCAATGGATTATTTAAAGTCTGGCATCCGCAGCAAGCCCTGCCTTCGCCCAATGAAGTGTTAAATTGTTGCGTATGGGTCAAGTTCCTTAATCCGCTTACACAAATAATCAAAGCGTTTCTTGGTAAGCGGTGTGAGTGTATCGAGGTTCTTGCCATCGAAATTCTCTCCGAAAATAAGGTCGTCCACTCCTATGCCGTGATTGTAATTCTCGCGCACGCAATCACGCAGAATCCAAAGGTTATGCAGGTTCACCCAGTCGGCTGTAATGTTTCTGATTTTACTGAACAGCAGCGCAGCAGTGTAAAGGTAGTGTCCGCAATGGTTGTAGTCATGCAACACCAGCTTGCCCTGGTAATAGATGTCGAAATCCTTGTTTTCTTCATCTTCCTTTGTATCGCAGTAGAAGAATGGAATGTCTTTCAGACCGTCCCAATTAATATAAGTAGTTGGCTTCATAATATCTTTTTTGAATACGCTACATAACCTGTTATTTGCACACTTTCCATTATTCACAGAACATTTGATGAAACACTTCCTTCAGTCTTTTTATCTCACTGAAATTCAAATCTCCAATCTTTCTTTTCAGCCGGCTTTTGTCCACCGTGCGAATCTGATCCGTGGCTATCTCCCCATCACGCCCGGCTACAGAACACAGAACCCGGTAAGGATAGTTCCTTATGGTGGAGGTTATCGGAGCAATGACTACTATTGTAAGGTACATATTCAAATCTGAAGGAGTTACAACAACACATGGCCGTGTCTTTGCCATTTCACCCCCACGGGTAGGGTCTAACTCTACCCAATACACTCCATACTGTTCTACCATGTCCAATCCTCAAACTTTTCATCCTCAAACACATCAGGGATAAGCAACTCATCATCCCCATTCTCATGGGCACGTTTGGCAGCTTCCGCCCATCCCTGCCGTGGTTGTGCCTTTATCACAATATTGTTCCCGTCCAAAGAAATGCTCACAGCCGATTTCAAGGACAAACGCAACTGTTTCAATATCTCGGAAGGAAGTATTATCCCCTTGCTGTTTCCAATCTGAATAATGTTTGTTACCATAATGTTATAACTTTAAAATTGATTATCACAACACAAATATAGACAAAGTTATAACAATACCAAAAGAAAAGCCAACTTTTTTCCATTTTCACCGATAACCCGGCCAACGGCTGCACTCGTCGGGAGGCTAGTGCCCCCCTTGCCGTGCGGCGCTCCCCGACCTATGATTCTTATCATGTCTTGTGTCCTTTTCTCCGCTTCTAACAAACAAATCTGCATAAAATATAGATTTGCGTTTCCATTTGAATTTTAGTTATTTGATACCCTAACTATGAATAGCAAACAGATAACTGATTTTTAAAACAGCAGAATGTTTCTGTTTTATTAAAATAAAAAGGGAACAAATTTTTAAGGTAATACTTACGGAAAAAACAGACTTTATAACGTTTCTTTTTCGTACATTTGCAACAATATAATAAAAGCGAAACATATAATGGAGAAGCAAGGAGAAATCATACTATACCAACCGGATGAAGCTGTAAGGTTGGAAGTACGTTTAGAAGATGAAACCGTTTGGCTCACACAAGCGCAGATAGCAGAACTTTTTCAACGTGACAGAACCGTTATTACCAAACATATAAATAATGTTTTTAAGGAAAAGGAATTGGAAGAGAAAAGCAATGTGCATTTTTTGCACATTGCTAATTCCGATAAGCCTGTCAAGTTCTTTAGTCTAGACGTAATAATTTCAGTTGGATACAGAGTTAAAAGCGTAAGAGGTACGCAATTCAGGCAATGGGCAAATAAAATTTTAAAAGAATATTTATTGAAAGGTTATTCTATAAACCAACGGCTCAATGACATGGAATATAGAATGAACAATAGATTCTTCCAAATAGAGAAAACCATTGCTGAACATGATGCAAAGATAGACTTCTTTGTACGCACCTCATTGCCTCCGGTGGAAGGTATATTCTTTGACGGTCAGATATTCGATGCGTATAAGTTTGCTACAGATTTAATAAAGTCTGCCAAATGCTCACTTGTGCTTATCGACAACTATGTAGATGAATCCGTGTTACTCATGTTGAGCAAACGAAACAGTGGAGTATCAGCTACTATTTATACACAAAATAAACGCACAGCTCCAACTTGATTTAAACAAACACAATGACCAATATCCTCCCATTGAAGCTAGAACCTACAAAAGTAGTCATGACCGCTTCTTAATCATTGATAATACGGAAGTATATCATATTGGGGCATCGCTAAAGGATTTGGGCAAGAAAATGTTTGCTTTCTCCAAACTGGAACTTCCTGCCCATACGATAATTGATGTATTATGAAATAAGCTAATCACCCATGCGAGAAGCGGAAGAGAATATAAAATTCAAGATGGAAATTGACGTATTGGTTCCCATTCCACGTACTGTCACCCGTGATTTCACCAGTTTGAAGCACCTGCGTCAATGGCAGAAACGGAATGACATCGATGGTTCTCTTTACTGTTTTGCACACCGGGAATACCTGCTCAACGAAAAGGGAGAATGGGAACAATTTACCGTTATCGGCAAACAGGTAGTGACTATCGGAGAACTGGAAAGGCTTCTTTTGGCAATGAAGCAAAAGGGGTTCAACCAATACAGCCGTGAGGAATATGAAGAATTAATGTCTTCATATTTGAAAAAGTGAAGAATTAAAACCTTCATTACACATTTAAATACGAAAACAGGATGAAAATAGGATATGCCCGTGTTTCCACCAAGGAACAACATCTGGATATGCAACTGGAAGCGTTGAAGGCTGCCGGATGCGAGAAAATCTTCTCTGAGAAAATGACCGGACGTCAACAAAACCGCCCGGAACTGGATGCCTGCCTGAGCTTTCTCCGGGAAGGCGACACACTTGTCGTATATAAGCTGGACCGGCTTGGCCGTTCGCTGAAGAATATCCTTACGCTATTGGAAGATTTCAAGAATAGGGGCATCCAATTCACCTCACTGCAAGACAACATCAGTACGGAAGGCGCAATCGGCCAACTGATGAACAACATTCTCGGTGCTTTCGCTCAGTTTGAAAGAGACCTTATCTATGAGAGAACCCAAGAAGGCAGAAGAATCGCCAAGGAAAAAGGTGTCAAATTCGGCAGAAAGACACTTATCAACAAAAACAACATCGCCAAGCAGAAAAGCTGCATCCAACTCTATGAATCCGGAACGCCGGTAAGGGAGATACAGAAAATATTAAACATAGGCAGTAGCGGAACAGTATATCGCCTATTAAGAAGGAATGGAATTGCGCTGAAATCCGAGAACAAAAATAACAAATAACGAATAAACCTCTGCCCATCCTTCAAAGATGATTCTCAAAGATCGTCTGCAATTCCACCTCTCAGCAAGATTATAGGAAAGTCCCCTTCACGGGGACTGATTTTTTTTAATTTTAATACAATAACTCCATGCACTCCTGTACCGCTTTTTCCAATGCTTCTTCCAAACAACAAAAAGCGTCCGCATTACTTTCGGAGTCATACAACACATAATCTCCAGCCCTCACAACCACATGCCAGACCGCCACGTTTTGTTCTGTTTGAAACGTATATTCACGAGTCTGTATCATCCATTGGATACATGCTGCCAGTGTCGGGCACTCGCACATATACATCGGGGTATTCCTTCCCTCAATATCGGTGCGTAGCCTATCCTGTTTGTCATACCAATACTCACAAGGCACGTAATAGTATAATTCCTTCATCATAAGAGCTGTGTCGCTATTAACCAATCTCTCTTTGTTGATTTGTGTAATCAAATTTTCCATATTAGCATTATTTAAGTTGAACATCTGATTTATTCTTCAGCTAGATTCAAGACCTTTTCATTTTTTGTATCGGGAAGGTCTTTGGTCAGCCGACCTTTTTTTTGATGTCATTCCCCATCTGAGTTCTGAGCCTTTTTTCGGCATATCAAGGTCTGGATTGCAAGCAATAAGCCAAGTTTCACTTATGGAAAATGTCGGGAAGACACTTCTTCATCGTTATTTTCCATACAGTAAAGGCGCATGGCCGTAACTTGCCATTTGCGGAATCCCGAAACCTTTGCCGAGCAAAAAGCCGGACTCGGATCGGAGGAAAGAAGCCGGGGGAGGCAGCCCACAGAAAGGGCAATCCGATACAATCAAGAAATTAACCTGCTATACCCTTGTGCGAGTGAAATAATCCATCATAGACACTACATACCTAAGTAGTGGTATCAATACACCGATCACATATATCATAGCGTAGCCCAAAAGGACAAAAGGTAATGTTTTACGATAAAGACATGCAACAGCGAGCAATATAAACGAAAAAGAAAAGCCATAAACCCCATATTGAAAACCGGGTATCAACTCATAAACAGGTACGGGTTCCGGATGAAGCATGGCTCCGGCCACAATAGAATAAAGGCTGGTCAATAATATAAGCAGCGTATATAAGCAACTCTTAAGAATCCTGGGATCATTCCTTTTACAATAGAGAATCGTTCGGATATCACTTCTAAGAAACTCAATGCCCAGTAAGAGAGCCACCATAACGCCTGTATCAAAAGTAGAAAATACATTCATTCCGATCACCTTTGGCGCGAAGATATGTATTTATTCTGAAAAGCCACGTCTTTGCGTATTTTACGATGTCGCATCCGATAGTCCGGGAAGCATTTTTTTGGTTCTTTTTTGGGGTGACTGCCAAAAAAGAACCCCGAAGCCGAAATCCCGGGCAGACGGGATTTCTCCCGTCCACCTTACCTATTTTGCAATCTTCCCTCGTCCGCATAGCTATAATAGTTATTGCCTGCCACAATCACATGGTCAACCAAACGGATGTCTAATGTTTCAGCGGCTTTTTTAACTGCTTCCGTCAAGCGGTCATCCGCACTGCTGGGCTTGCGTGCTCCTGATGGGTGGTTATGTACCATGATAAAAGATACGGCGTTATAATACAATGCCTGCTTCATGATAACCCGTATATCCACAGGGGCGGTATTTATCCCGCCGCATGAGATACGGACTTTACGGATGAGTTTGGACGAACTGTTCAGCAACAGCACCCACATCTCTTCAGTAGCTATATCGCACAAAACAGGATGCATCATTTTATAAACATTATTGCTGGATAAAAGCGCAGGACTTTCAACTTGCCCTTCTTTCAGCCGTTTATATAGCTCAATCGCCGCATAAGCGACTTTTTTACGGCTGGGTGTTAGTGTTTCCAGTACATCAGACAAGCACAATCCTTCTATTTCCATCTGTTCATACTTATATTCTTCACGTTTCAGTTTCTCACTGTTCGTCAAGGTATAAATCAACTCGCTGTTTTCCATCACCCGATAAACGTCATTCACTTCAAATACGGTTCTCTTCGTTTTCATACTGCCAAAAATTAAAAGATTAATACTCGCAAACATCGCTTGTCGCCCCAACCATAAATTTTTCCTCAACTGATTGGGAACAGTGCATTGAAGAGAAAGCGGGAAAGACGGATCAGAACGGGATTGAACTGGTAAATACTACCTCCCGGAATGGGAGGATGGAGATTTGGCTTTTCAATATCGGGCGTTCCGGCCACGCCTACCTTCGCAATGTTCCTATCAGTTCAGGAAAAAATCATCATACCTCTCTTCCGGCATAGCCGGAGCGTAGAGCGTTAGGGATAGCAGGGAAAAGCCTGGAGGGTAACGAGGACTTGCAACGAATAGCCCGGTCAGAAGGGAACGCCCTGAAAAACTAATTCGGATACAGAAGATGAACAGAACCGCCTTCCAATCATATAAAAAAGCGTGAAAATCAACACATACTTCCGAAAAATCTTTTTCCGAAAGTACGTATAGGGCATGTGAAGGGAAAATTTATTTTCCCAGTCATTTCTATGTTATCGCTTTGGGGATATTTAAAGGGGTTAGGAGTTTAGGTCTTTATTATGTATTTTGGTGGATGGTTTTACACAGCCGATACCTTTTATTTAAAAATTTCTCTCTTTTATTTCACTGATATACCGACATATAAAAAAAACAGGGATTACCTATTCCCTTCATTAACGGGTGGACGGTTTTACACAGCTGACAAGTGAAACCGGACGCTTTTACACAACTAAAGCAAAAGGAGTGGACGGTTCTACACAACTAGAAGCAACAAACGGGACACTTCTACACAACTAAAACAGGCAAAGCGGATGACTCCACACATCTAATCACCCCAATAGGGACACTTCTACACAACTAATTCTATAAAAAACCGTGAAACGTGGACGGTTCTACACAGCTGGATCGTCCATGTTCACCGCCCCGTCCGTCTCCGGAGATATGAACTCTTCAGGAGCAGGAGCAACTTCCGTTCCATTGGCACTCTCCAACTCTTCCTGTGCCCATCCTTCCGGAAACCTGCCGAATACAGCCACGAAATCACTGATATATATCTGTTTCTTCTTTTCTACGCTTTCCGGGGAGTTTGCCCATAAAAGGAACTCTTTATACAGTCCGGCATCTTCCTCCACCTCTTTGATCTTCTTCCTCCTGACAGCCATATCCGTGTCCGGGTAGGCAATCTCGACATACAGCCCAAGCAGGTTCTTATAGAATTTCTTCACCACGACAGCATATTGTCCTTCATCAAAATAGTGCAGCGTATGCCTAGGAAACGAGAACAACACGGTATATGCCCATCTCTCATGATCGCCTTTCACAAAAGAGAAATTGAAATTGGTATATTTCAGGTAAGTATTCATCTTTTCAGTATCGAGGCGACCTTCTTTTTCCGGTCTTTGGGTTCGGCAATCTCTATGCCGAGCTTTTTAGCCAGCTGATCGACTGTCAGCACATAAAAAGGAGCCTCATTCTTGGTGGTCTTATACTTGATCAGGTAAACCATCTTGGAAAGTTCCAGATAGAAATAGCGGTAACGGCTGGGCAGGCTACGGTAATCCTGAAGTTCCAAGAGGTTATAGAGCGAGAACATGAAATTCTTTATCTCCGGGCTTACCACTGCCGAGTACAGCCTTTTCGTTGACTTCTTCGTCTTGAAATCGGTCATTATGTCGAAACGTTTCAAGATCTGCACGAAATTATAGGATGTACGGCCATCCTCGCCAATGGTCGGATAGCAGAGGTTCTCCAATCCCAGTTTATAGAGAGCCGCCTCAAAAACCGTCTCGATAGGATGGCTGATTCTCTGTCCTGCCGTGTCGGTACATACATATTCCGGCTGCATATTCTTTCCGAACATGGCCGCGAGCTGCCGGCTATCCAGCTTGCGCTGCAAGTTGGTACGGTCATACCCCATCTTACGGCAGAAGTCTTCTACGGAGAACCAGGAAGTCCCGAACAAGTCTTTGAGGTGATAGCTGCCCAGGTATATGATCAGATCGAGCATGACATTTCCACCTGCCTCATACAACCGTTCAATCAGCACGGAATTATAGCTTTCCCCAAGCACCCTAGGGACACGAATCAGTTCTTTTGCCATGATAATACTTACAAAATCAATCCTTTCTCTGTTTTCATTGCCACAAAGATAGGCATACCGGCCAACATACGCGTCATAATTATCAATCAGTTTTAACGGTATGACCGGTATGGGAAAAGGAGAAGTACTTTCCTGAAGAATGCTTTATCCGCCCTTCATCAGAAAGAAAGCATCTTACACCTGTACCCCATAGACATCCTATATTACTTTTTCAGTTCTTCCGATAAAAAGGAACGGTCTATCAATACTTGCACCAATGGTTTCTCTTTGACAAACTCATCAAGCTCACGCTTTATCAATTTATTGCCCAACCCTATGCGTCGTCCAAATTCCTCGAAATCCTTCCGCCCTACCTGATGAGCAATTTGACTCCACATTGTCATCTGTAATCGACTCAACCCTCGGTCTAAGGTGTAGATCGTTAGGTTATCAGTACAGCGAAATCATCCGTTCTCTCATGAGTATCTACTTCTGTGGTGGCTCATGTATTGAGGATGTCACTACTCATTTGATGAACCATCTCTCGCTTCATCCGACACTTCATACTTGTAGTTCTGATACTATCCTCAGAGCGATAAAGGAACTGACGCAAGAAAACATCTCATACACATCAGATACGGGTAAGAACTACGATTTCAACACGGCTGACACTCTCAATACTTTACTGCTCAATTGTATGTTTGCATCTGACCAACTGAAAGAGGGTGAGAAGTATGATGCAAAGCCTACATACAAGAAGTTCTCTGGTTATCGCCCTGGCGTGGCGGTTATTGGTGACTTGATTGTTGGCATTGAGAATAGCGATGGTAACACAAAAGTTCCATTTCATGGCACGTTTTCTCGCCATGGCAGAGCTTAAGTAAACTTAGCTCTGCTCATCTGGCTTAACGAAAACCTTCGTTTTCATCAGAAGGACACGCTGAAGAGGTTCTTTGAGAGATTTGAACAGAACAGGCTCACTATCAATCGTTTCAGAGCTGATTGCGGATCATGTTCCGAGGAAATCGTGGAGGAAATAGAGAAACACTGCAAGTCCTTCTATATCCGCACTAACCGCTGCAGTTCGCTCTACAATGACATATTTGCTCTCAGAGGCTGGAAGACTGAGGAAATCAATGGCATTGAGTTTGAATTGAACTCTATCCTTGTTGAGAAGTGGAAGGGTAAAGCATACCGACTTGTGATTCAAAGACAGAAACGGATGGATGGTGTGCAGGATCTTTGGGAAGGAGAATACACATACCGTTGTATCCTGACTAACGACTATGAATCTTCCGTAAGAGAAATTGTCGAGTTCTATAACCTTCGTGGAGGAAAGGAACGTATCTTTGATGATATGAACAATGGTTTCGGGTGGGACAGATTGCCCAAATCCTTCATGGCCGAGAACACTGTGTTCCTTCTTCTTACAGCACTTATCCGTAACTTCTACAAGGCCATTATCCAAAGACTTGACGTAAAGAGGTTCGGACTCAATGCAACAAGTCGCATAAAAGCGTTTGTCTTCAGGTTTATCTCTGTACCAGCCAAGTGGATCAGGACATCAAGGCGGTATGTGCTGAATATCTATACCTGTAACAATGCTTACGCAGATATTTTTCAGACTGATTTTGGATAACGCCTACAACTTATGGGTATGATACTGCGTATTGTCTCAAGTCGCATTGTGGGGTAAGGGGATGTTGTAGGCAGAAGTGGGTGTTTCTGCCTCAATTTATCTGATAATTCAGTAATGAGAGGACGTGTACACGCAAGAAGGACGTTGAAGGGCTTAGTTGCGGATTTGAGGCAGGTAAGAAAATACAAAGAATTAACAGCAACCGAGAAACTGAAATACCGTATCGCAGTGAAAATGACGGCAGCCGACTACTTCCGCCTGCTGACACGATCGCATGAGGCGGGCGTATCACCAAGCGAGTACATGAGGGAATGTTTCCGTAACGGTCATGTGAAAGAACGGCTGTCGGAGGAACATGCCGGATACATCCGCCAACTCTGCGGCATGGCTAACAATCTCAACCAGCTTGCGCGTAAGGCAAACGCCGGAGGCTTCCACGATGAACGGTGGGACTGCAAGGTGGCAGTGGCAAGGATTCATGAACTTATAACCAAGATAGGGATATGATGGCGAAAATCGTAAAAGGAAGCGACTTCAAGGGTGCGGTGGATTACATCATCGACAAGAAGAAGGATACGCAGATAGTAGCAAGCGAAGGCTTGTTTATGGAAAATCTGGAAACTATCGCCATGAGTTTCAATGCCCAGTCACGGATGAACGATAAGGTGACAAAACCTGTCGGACATATCGCGTTGAGTTTTTCCAAAGAGGATGAGTTACGGCTGACGAACCGTATCATGGCAGGCATCGCGCTTGAATATATGGAACGGATGGGAATCAAGAATACGCAGTTCTTCATCGCCCAGCATTTCGACAAGGAGCATCCGCACGTGCATATTGCTTTCAACCGCATAGACAACAACGGCAATACCATATCGGACAGGCACGAGCGTCTGCGCAGTACCCGCATCTGCAAGGAATTGACCTTGAAATACGGCTTGCATATGGCTGGCGGAAAGGACAATGTCAAACGCAACCGCCTGAAAGAGCCAGACAGGACGAAATATGCGCTTTACGACATCATCAAAATGGAAGTCGGCAGATGCGGCAACTGGAACGTGCTTATCGCCAACCTGAAACGGCAGGGAGTGGAAGTACATTTCAAGCATAAGGGGCAGACCAGCGAGGTGCAGGGTGTTGTATTCTCCATGAATGGCTACCATTTCAACGGCTCCAAAGTGGACAGGCGTTTCAGTTATTCCAAGATTGACGCGGCTTTGCAGCACAACAGATGCAGGGAACGTATGGGAATAACAGCCGGAATATATGAAACGGCTACACCAAGCGCACCGTCCGGCACGGCACAAAGCGAGTTGTTCAACGGCTCTTGGGGATTGCTAAAAAGCAGTGGCTCATCTTATAACACTGCTGATGCGGAAGCCAATCAGGAAATGGTGGATATACTTCGCAGAAGGAAGAAAGTTAAGCGCAAGAGAGGTGTTGGGTTCTAATATTCTGTACTAATCCAATTCTCACGACACTTGCGCTCTATATTCATTCGGAGTGTAACCTACCTCTTTCTTGAACAGTCGGGTAAAATGTTGCGGGTACTGAAAACCGAGATTATAGGCGATTTCATTAACGGTGTCGTCTGTAGATGCAAGTTCCGTCTTGGCTATTTCAATAGACTTGTCATGAATGAAATGCAGGGCGGTTGAACCTGTTTCTTTTTTCAATAAATCACTGAAATAGTTGGGCGAGAGGCAGAGCTTGTCTGCACAATACTGTACAGTGGGCAAGCCTATCCGTTTAGCAGCCCCATCATGGAAGTATTCGTCAAGCAACCGCTCAAATCTTGCGAGGATGTCTCGGTTTTGGTTGTCGCGTGTGATGAACTGACGGTCATAGAAACGTGTGCAGTAATCAAGGAACGTCTTGATGCTGTCTGTGATGAGGTTCTTGCTGTGACGGTGTATCGGATGGTTCAATTCATATTGAATCTTGTGGAAGCAATCCATGATGATTTGCCGTTCTTCCACACTAAGGTGCAATGCCTCGTTTGTCTCGTAGGAAAAGAACGAATATTCACGCATTATCCGCCCGAGAGGTGTATTCCGCAGCAGGTCGGGATGGAACATAAGCAGGTAGCCATCTGGTTGGAACTGCATGCCGTCATCTTCCGCACCGAACACCTGTCCGGGCGCGATAAATATCAGTGTGCATAATTATTCCTAAGTCTGTGAAACCGGAACGCATGAAGCAGAATCTCGACATATTAGACTTCACCCTGTCGGCCGACGACATGGCACGGATAAAGACGCTGGATACCGACAAGCCTTTCTTACTCGGCTCGCACGAAGATCCAGAAATCGTAAAATGGTTCATGCAGTACAAAAACGCCTGAACATCAACAACCATATTTCGATAGCCGCTATCGACTATATTAAGAAGTTATTCGTATATGCCTTTATTGTAATCCGTCATGTACTGAGTAAATGTTTTGCCTGTTTGCTGTTTGAAGAAGCGCATGAGATGGCTCGGATCAGAGAAATTGAAATCATCCGCCATTTCACTGACAGTGCGGTTGGAGAATAGCAATTCGTTCTTCAGTTCCTCAAGCAGACGTTGTTTTATCAAATGGGTAGCTGATACTCCGAATTGGGCTTTTACTGAGTTATTGAGTGTGATGCGACTGACATGAAGCATGTCTGCATATTCCTGCACCCGCTGGTGGGTGCGGATATTCTGTTCCAACAAGTCCTTGAACCGAAAAGCGAAATTGTTTTTAGCAATTTCAGCGGGCAAGCAATAGGCGGCAGCGTATGTACGATTGATAATCAGCAAAAGATAATATAGTAAGGAAACAATGATATTGTACGTATCGGACACTGGATTCATCAGCTCATACTTAATCTTTCCGAGCAGCCGCATATATTCCTTCATTTCGTCATGTGTGGCATTGATGTAAGGCGGCGTATCTGTCTGGTAACAATACAAAAGGCGAAAAACGAAGAACTTGTCGGCGATAAAAGTACGCATGAAATCTTCGCGGAATATAAGGAACGTGTAATCCAACGCCGTCTCATCTACATGCCACTCTTGTTGCTGATGGGGTGAAAGCAGGAGAACCATGCCGTCGCGCAGTTCAATCTTGCGGAAGTTCAGTAGCAAATATCCGTTTGCCTTACGGAAAAAGTAGAAGCTGAAGAAGTCTGTCTTAAACCGCTTGTTTTCTGTCAGCACAAGTCCGATGTCCTTGTTTATGGCAGTATTGATGTAAAAATCCACGCCGCAGCGTGTCTTGTTGAACGGTACGCTGACCAGTCGATCAGGGTTGATTATCTCGTCCATATCCTTGTCGTTTTTGCAAAGATAATAATTTCATTTATCAAAATGGCATAATTACCGTTTTTTCAGGCATAGATGTTTCGCCGGATTCTTCCGAACTTTGCACCCGTAATCAATAACAAGACATATAGTCATGAAAAAGACATCTACAGTACAATTGGTGCGCAATGCCACCTTGAAAATCAGGTATGCGGGACACACCATGCTAATTGACCCCGTTTTAGCCGACAAAGGCACTTTGATATCGGCCCTCGGTGTGAATAAAACACCGAGGGTACACCTCACCATTCCTATTCAGGATATTATCGGAGGCGTGGACATGGTGCTCCTGACCCACAATCACATCGACCATTACGAGCCGAGTGTCCCCACACATTTGCCCAAAGAAATTCCTTTCTACGTTCAGCCCCAGGACGCGGACGCCATCAGAAACGACGGATTTACAAATGTGATACCCATCGAAGAAATAAAAACAATAGACGGCATATCCATTTACCGCACGACCGGACATCATGGTTTCGGGCAGATCGGGCAGATGATGGGACCTGTATCAGGTTATGTGCTAAAAGCCGAGGGCTTCCCGACCGTTTATATAATGGGTGACTGCCGATGGGAAGCATGTATCCGAGACACCGTGGAACGGTTCAATCCTGACTATATCGTGGTAAACTCCGGAGGTGCAATCTTTCCCGAATTTTCCAAAACGGACGGTCCTATCATCCCCGACGAGAACGAAGTGATGCAGATACTTGACGAATTGCCTTCGCATATCAAGCTGATAGCCGTACACATGGATGCCATCGACCATTGCCAGACCACCCGTGCAATTCTGCGCAATGAGGCAACGCATCACGAAGCCGACATGAGCCGGCTGATTATCCCGGAGGACGGAGAAACAGTTGTGTTATGAGTGTCTGCATTAAATCCCTGATAAAAAACATGAACATAGTGGTAGGGTGCACTATAGGATGCCCTTACTGCTATGCCCGTAACAACTGCCGCCGTTTCCACATTACCGACGACTTTTCCGTGCCTGAATACATGGAACGAAAACTGCGCATCATCGATACGTCCCGTCCTCATGTGTGGCTCATGACAGGAATGAGCGATTTCTCCGATTGGAAGCCTGAATGGAACGCAGAAATTTTCGAGCGGATCAGCAGCAATCCCCAGCACGCCTATATCTTTCTGACGAAGCGCCCTGACAAAATCAGTTTCTCCTCTGACGACGAGAACGTATGGATGGGCGTGACCGTTACGCGCAGTTCCGAGAAAAGGAGGATTGATGATTTGAAAAAGAATATCAAAGCACGACACTACCATGTCACGTTTGAACCTCTCTTCGATGATATCGGCGAGATTGATTTCGAGGGAATTGACTGGATTGTCATAGGCACAGAGACCGGAAACCGAAAAGGAAAGTCATATTCGCGCCCCGAATGGGTGCTTAGCATTGCAGAACAGGCAAAGGCTCATGGCATACCGGTGTTCATGAAAGAGGATTTGCTGCCGATTATGGGCGACGAAAGAATGATTCAGGAATTGCCGGAACAATTTACCAGACGAATACAATGAATATGGATACAATAAAGGAAATAGATGTAAAGAGTGTAATGACCAAATCCTCTCTGCCGGTGGGAGGATATTCGGTCAACCCTTATGTAGGGTGTCCCCACGCCTGCAGGTATTGCTACGCATCGTTCATGAAACGGTTCACCGGGCACACCGAGCCGTGGGGTACGTTTTTAGATGTAAAAAACTGGAAGCCGATAACGAATCCTCATAAATACGACGGTGAACGTGTTGTAATAGGGTCTGTGACGGACGGTTACAATCCGTATGAAGAAGAATTCCACCGTACCCGAAGGCTGCTCGAAGAGCTGCGAGGAAGCGATGCCGAGATTATGATATGCACAAAGTCCGATCTTGTCCTTCGCGATCTCGACCTGTTGAAGAGTTTTCCCAAAGTGACTGTGTCATGGTCTGTCAATACGCTCGACGAGCAGTTCTGCGCAGATATGGACAACGCCGTAAGCATTGAACGCCGTCTGAAAGCGATGCGTCAGACATACGAGGCAGGTATCCGCACCGTATGCTTCGTCTCGCCCATATTCCCCAGAATAACAGACGTAAAGGCAATAATAGAGGAGGTAAAAGATTATGCTGATTTAATCTGGCTTGAAAACCTGAATTTACGCGGGCAGTTCAAAGGCGGGATAATGACGTATATCCGTGAGAAGTATCCTGACCTCATACCGCTTTACGAGGAAATTTACAATAAAAAAAGGCTTGAATACTGGCAGGCATTGGAGCAGGACATTTCAAATTACGCCAAGGAGCAGGGCTTCCCGTATCGTATAAACGATCTGCCATACGGACGCTCGGAAAAAGGCAAACCTGTCATCGTAAACTACTTCTACCACGAAAAAATACGATTGACAAAATGAGGCTATGCCGGACTGATGCAGAAAAGTTGTAGCGCGGATAAAAGCACCATGTATGTGGATAATATCCGGCAATCTTCCGAGCGTATGCGGGAGATGCTCAACACGCTGCTGGATTTCTTCCGTCTGGACAACGGCAAGGAGCAACCCAACCTTTCCCCTTGCAGGATTTCCGCAATCACGCATATTCTTGAAACGGAGTTCATGCCCATTGCCATGAACAAGGGGCTGACTTTGATAGTGGAGAGCCACACCGATGCGGTGGTTTTGACCGACAAGGAACGTATCCTGCAAATCGGCAACAACTTGTTGTCAAACGCCATCAAGTTCACGGATAACGGTAGTGTATCATTGGCAGCGGATTATGATAACGGTTTGCTGAAACTTATCGTTGAAGATACCGGTACGGGCATGACCGAAGATGAGCAACAACGAGTATTCGGTGCATTTGAACGTCTTTCAAATGCCGCCGCAAAAGACGGCTTCGGATTAGGCTTCCTGCAACCAGCCGTTATCCAACAGCCGGGTTAAATGCGTCCTCCCTATCTCGGCCGTCCCTTGCAGGACGACACAGCGGTCTTTCTCCTGGAGCTTTCTTAATTCCTCCAGTGAAGCCGCCATTTTCTCCGCCATTGTTGCCATAACCGTTTTTATTTAGATTCTGATTATTTTCGTGCAAATACTCGTTTTTAGACACGTGTAAATACTCGTTTTTAATTATGTGCATTTACTCGTATTTGTTGCAAAAATACAATATTTGTTCCGATAATCAGCTACTAATGAAGTCTTTTTTTACTTGTTGTATCGTCGAAACGGCCTTTCCCGTGAGCTTCGCCACGTTCCGGATCGAGTAGCCTTTCTTTAACAAGGCGATCGCCTCCCGGTATTCCTCTTTCCTCTGTTCGGCCGTTTTCCGGCTTCCCGGCTTCCGTCCCAGCCTGCCCCCTTTCTGGATGTACAACTCCCGTCCGCTATTAAGGCGGTCGATGATCCCCTGGCGTTCGATCGCGGCCAGTTCCCCCAACAGGGTAGTGATCAGAGAGGACAAGGGGTTTACCGTCTTGTCCGGCCGTAACGTTTCCAGGTTCAGGTTTTGAATATACACGCATATTTTATGCGTGTGCAGCGTATCGAGTGACTTTAGGATCTCCAGGGTTGAACGCCCCAGGCGTGAGATCTCGGTCAGCAACAACATATCCACCCGGTTCTGCGGATCTGTGCAGTATTCCAGGCAACGGCTTAAAACCGGGCGTTCGATATTGGCCTTTCGTCCGCTTATCTTTTCCTCAAAGACCGCCGTCACCTCGTACCCCCGTCCGGCTGCGAACCTCTCCAGATCGACAACCTGCCGTTCGGTCGATTGCCTGGCCGACTGCGAGCTTACACGTGAATAAATAACCACATTCATCCCTTTTGCTTTTGTTCTTCCTTATCTATTGTTTTAATCACCTTATCCACCTCTTTCAAGGAGGCATTATTTCCGGATCTATCCAAAAAAGAAATTCGCTAATTAACCTATAATTACTATCTTTGCATTGTAATGCTTGGTAAAGCCTCTGTTATCAAAACACGTAACCAAGTCAAGGATATACCCGTTCATCAAGAACGGGTTTTTCTTTTGCGACAGCCCATTCATAAGACAAAGGATATTATAACAGGTCAGTAATCACAGCCGCCGGAATATCCAGCTTTGAGAAAGCGAACATCTTTTTCCCCAGATCCTTTAACGAGGCTCCGATATGGTACACGTCCGTTTCATCAACGATCAGGAAACGGTCGTGACTGTCCCGGTACGTCCTGATGTCGATAGGTGGGTACTGGCTGTTATGCCTGTCAAGATCAAGTTGGAGTTGCTGCGTGATACGCTGGGTGTAAATGGTGGCCGAGACACCGACGCTGCGTTTACTCAACATGAGCAAGACCGTTTCGTCCACATAGTTGTCGATAAGCACGATCGAACGCCTGGCCGACTTTACCAGATCGGTAGCGAACTTGTACGCATCGAAAATCTGGCCGTTATAAAAAATGCCTTCGACCGGGGGCAAGGCAGTACGCACAAAAAAATCTATCTTCTCGGTATGTTGAGCGACAGTCCTTTCAAGTTCTGACAAACGTTTATTAATGGAATACCCTTTTAAAAGATAGTCCTTTAAAACCTTATTCGCCCATTGCCTAAATAAAATACCTCTTTTACTATTGACACGAAACCCAATGGATATGATCGCATCCAAATTGTAATAAGTCAGATTGCGCATCACTTGCCGTTTGCCTTCCTGTCGAACTGTTCGGAAATCCCGAACAGTTGAACTTTCCTCTAATTCTTTCTGATCATATATGTTTTTTATATGCTCGCTTATATTTGCTTTGCTGGATTGAAAAAGATCCACAATTTGCGCCTGTGTCAGCCAAACGGTTTCATCTTCCAGCCTCACTTCCAACCTGACCGCTTCATCCGGCTGGTATAATATGATTTCTCCCTGTTCCATTACTTATTTACCTTTTCTTAATTCATCAAGCCTCTGCATCGCACCGCTGAACTTCTCACTAAACATCATATCATCGGGCAAAACAAACCAGGTGGGAATACCTCTCGACTGTGGATTACCTATACATTCATCTTGCCCGTTCTGTTTGCGGTAATCGTCCCATTCACTATAAGCGATGTTCCAACGAATACCTAATTTATAGGTATTTTCCCATTTAATAATAGCCAGTGAATAGGCCGGATCATCTTTGCCGTCATAAATCACTTCTACAACTTCAACCACCCCTTTAGGGGAATTTATAAACTTCGGATTTTTATACGAATAAGTGCTCATGTCTTTTATTTTTTATTCATAGCACACAAAGATACTCAAAACAAATATATACATATATACATACGTATGATTAACGTATAAAAACATTTATGGTTATTCTAATCTTTGATTAATTCCGGTACAGAAACAAAACGTACCGAAAGACGGAAACAGGATTTATTTCGGTACGCTTCCCCGAT
>NZ_JBCNZM010000090.1:0-19570 GCF_040227615.1 Bacteroides sp. RTP31139st1_H2_RTP31139_211217
GTACAAAGGTATAATAAATCTGTGAAAATCTATAATGATATTCTGTTTTATAAGAGTAAATGCAACGGATTTCACCTTCGTTTATTACTTTTGTATCCATGAAGTCAGATAAACGTGTATTGCTTGGCATGAGTGGTGGCACGGATAGTTCCGTGGCCGCCATGAGGTTGCAGGAAGCCGGTTATGAGGTGACTGGCGTGACTTTCCGTTTCTATGAGGCAGGAGATGAGACCGGGTATTTGGAAGATGCACGGGCTCTGGCCCTGAAGCTGGGGATGAAACACATTACCTATGATGCACGCGAGCTTTTCCGTTCGCGTATTATCCGCTATTTTGTGGAAGAGTATCTAAGGGGGCGTACTCCCGTTCCTTGCACGGTCTGCAATAATGAGCTGAAGTGGGCGCTGTTGGCTAAAATAGCCGATGAAAAGGGGATTTATTGGATTTCTACCGGACATTATGTGCGTAAAGTCTTGTCCGGAGGAAAGTATTATATAGCTCCTGCTGCAGATAAGGACAAAGACCAGACTTTCTTTCTGTGGGGATTGAAGCAGGACATCCTGCAGCGTATGTTGCTTCCGATGGGAGATATTACGAAAAATGAGGCGCGCTCGTATGCGGCGGAGCGTGGTTTCGGGCAGGTGGCTGCGAAGAAAGACAGTATAGGGGTGTGCTTTTGTCCTTTGGATTACCGTTCCTTTTTAAAGTGTGAAGTCCCCGAAACACTATTACCCGGTAAAGGTAGATTCGTCGATGAAAAGGGGGATTTCTTGGGATGGCATGAGGGCTATCCGTTTTATACCGTAGGGCAACGTAGGGGCTTGGGTATCCATCTGAACAAGGCTGTTTTTGTGAAAGAGACAAGAGTGGAAAGCAATGAAGTCGTTTTAGCTCCGCTCTCTTCCCTCTACAAGCAGGAAATGTGGCTGGGAGAGTGGAACCTGGTGGAGAATAGTCGTGTGCTGGGTGCAAACGAGGTTATTGTGAAGATACGCTACCGTAAGCAGGCAAACCGGTGCAGGGTGACTCTTACGGTGGAAGGTCTGTTACGTGTCCGTCTGATAGAGCCGCTGGAATCCATTGCACCCGGGCAGGCAGCGGCTTTCTATGATAAGGACGGATACTTGTTGGGCGGTGGAATTATTCTCTGAACCTTACATTCGTTTTATAGCTTCTCGAGCAAAAGATAGTAAATGTTGTTAATTTTATGAGACGTCTTTTTATGAGAAACTTTTAAAACGAACTGTAATATGAAAAGGATATATATTGTAATGTTGTTTGCTGCTTTAGCAACCATAACTTATGCTCAGACGGATGATAAAGGTTATCAGGAGGGAGCTTGGGTATTGAAAGGAGTGACTGGTCTTAATATGTCACAGACTGCCATGGCCAACTGGTCGGCAGGAGGTGAGAATTCCATTGCTGGAAATGCCTACTTGAATGCATCACTGACACACAAGAAAGGAAACTGGCTCTGGGTCACCAACATGGTGCTGGACTATGGCTTGTCGAAAACCAAATCTCAGGGGATGAGGAAAAGTAGTGATAAAATAGGGCTTTCCACTCAGTTGGGATATTCTACAGACAACGTCTGGTTCTATACACTGATGGGTGATTTGAATACCCAGTTTGCCAAAGGATATGACTATCCCGACAAAGAGCACCAGATTTCCAATTTCTTTGCTCCTGCCTATTCGAATATCGCCCTGGGTATGGAATGGAGGCCTAAGAGTAACTATTCTCTACTGCTTTCACCCGTTTCCACCAAGATGACTTTCGTGACTGATGACTATCTTTCCGATTTGGGCGCTTTTGGTGTAGACCCGGGTGACCACTTCAAGATAGAGGGTGGCGCTTTTGTGAAAGCCCGTGCTGAATTGCCCGTGATGGAGAATGTGAATCTGATTACTACGGCTGATTTCTTTACTCCTTACAGCAAAGATTTTGGAAACATAGATGTGAATTGGGATGTACTTATCAGCATGAAAATCAATAAAGTATTGTCGGCTACCATCAATACAACTCTGAAGTATGACAATGATGTGAAAACGTTTGATGACAATGGAGTGAAGAAGGGCGCCAAGGTGCAGTTTAAGGAAGTGCTGGGAATTGGGCTGGCATATAATTTCTAATCCTTGAGGCTGATTGTTGAAATGAAAAAGTAAAGTCAAAACGTACTGACTGATTTGTAAAACGCGGATTACGCAGATTACATGGATTTATTAATTTATCCGCGTAATTTGCGTAATCCGCGCTTGATTTTTATGATATAGTAATTTACCGGTTCAGTTCCAGCATTTCCTCTATATACTCCCTCGTGTTGCTGAGCCGGGGCACCTTATGCTGTCCGCCGAGTTTCCCCTTGCTATCCAGCCAGTCGTGGAAGAGGTTGGGGCGGGCAACGATGATTTCCAGCGGTTGCAGCGCCAGATTATTCTGCCTTTTAGCCTCGTAGTCGGAGTTCACCTCTTTCAGGGTGTCGTCCAATACTTTGGCGAACTTCTCCAGGCTGTCCGGCATTTGTGCAAACTCTATCAGCCACTGGTGGCGGCATTTGGCATGCTTGTCCATAAACACGGGAGCAGCAGAGTAATCTACTACTTGTGCACCGGTCTCGGCACATGCCCTGGCAAGTCCTCTTTCCGCGTTATCCACAATCAGTTCTTCGCCGAACGCGTTGATAAAGTGCTTGGTACGTCCGGTGATGACGAACTTATAGGGGTTCTTCGATGTGAACTTCACCGTATCTCCAATCATATATCGCCACAAACCGGCAGAAGTGGAGATTACCATGGCGTAGTTTTTGTTCAGCTCCACCTCCTCGAGGCAGAAGGTACGCGGATTCTCCTTGCCTACATCTTCAAGCGGGATGAACTCGTAGAAGATACCGTAGTCAATCATCAGCAACATGGCAGGGTCGGCAGGGTCGTTCTGCGTGCCGAAGTAGCCTTCGGAGGCGTTATAAGTCTCTACATAATGCATCTTGCTGCTACGGATCACGTCTTTGTATTGCTCGCGGTAGGGAGTGAAGGCAACGCCGCCGTGGAAGAATACCTCCAGGTTGGGCCATATCTCTTCGAGGCTCTGCTTTCCCGTCTTTTCCAGTATATGTTTGATGAGTACAAGCATCCAGGACGGTACACCGGAAAGGTTGCTTACATTTGCATGGATGGTTTCGCGGGCAATGGCCTCCATTTTGGGCTCGAAGTGCTCCATCAAGGCTGTCTGCTTGCTGGGTACGCGGACAAAGTTTACCAGTGGGTTGATATTTTCTATGAGGATGGCGGAGAGATCGCCTACAAGACTGTGGTTGGTGTTCAGGTTGGGAGCGTGGCTGCCTCCAAGGATAAGCCCTTTACCGGAAAAGAAACGACTTTCGGGATTCTGTCCCAGATAGATGGCAACGGCATCCCGGCCTCCCTTGTAATGCGTGTCGTGCAAGGACTCCCGGCTGACGGGCAGGAACTTACTCTTGTCGTTGGTGGTACCCGATGATTTGGCAAACCAACGTATTTCCGAAGGCCAAAGCAGATTTTGCTCACCGGCACGCAGGCGGGTTACATAAGGCTTTACTTCTTCGTAAGTTTGTATGGGAAGGCGCTTCTTGAAATCTTCATAAGTACGGATAGAGGCATAGTCATGCTTCTTTCCCCATTCCGTGTTTGCCGCTGTCCGGACGAGGCGCTGCAGTACAAGCTGTTGCAATTCACCGGCATGGCTGGTGTATTGTTCGATTTCTTTCAGACGGGGAGCAAAATATACCTTATTCAGAAACTTTGTAATATTCATCGTTCTTTGTGAAATCTTATTTTAAACCGCAAAAATAATCTTATTTATCGGCATCTCTATCTTTTTTCTCTTTTTTTTCTATCTTTACGGACCTATAGAACAATAATTCAAACAAAAATATCATGAGAATAGGTATTTTGACTTCAGGAGGCGACTGTCCCGGCATCAACGCTACCATTCGCGGTGTATGCAAAACAGCTATCAACCATTATGGAATGGAGGTAATTGGCATTCACAGCGGTTTTCAGGGGCTGCTGACCAAGGATGTGGAGTCGTTTACCGAAAAGTCCTTATCTGGTTTGCTGAACTTGGGAGGTACGATGCTCGGTACTTCGCGTGAGAAGCCCTTTAAGAAGAACGGCGTGATGTCCGACGTGGACAAACCGGCACTGATAGTGCGGAATATCAAAGAGATGGGACTTGATTGTGTGGTCTGCATCGGTGGAAACGGTACGCAGAAGACAGCCGCCAAATTCTCCGCTATGGGGCTGAACATCGTATCCGTGCCAAAAACAATAGACAATGACATTTGGGGAACCGATTTTTCCTTCGGATTCGATTCTGCCGTCAGTATTGCTACGGATGCCATCGACCGGCTGCACAGCACGGCCAGCTCGCACAAGCGGGTGATGGTGATTGAGGTGATGGGGCACAAGGCAGGTTGGATAGCCTTATACTCCGGTATGGCAGGCGGTGGTGACGTGATTCTGATTCCGGAGATTCCCTATAATATCCACCGTATCGGAGAAACGATTCTGAATCGGCTGAAGAAAGGAAAGCCTTACTCCATCGTGGTGGTAGCCGAAGGTATACAGACGGACGGGCGGAAGCGTGCCGCCGAGTATATCGCTCAGGAGATAGAGTATGAGACGGGTATCGAGACCCGTGAGACTGTGTTGGGTTATATTCAGCGGGGCGGCTCACCCACACCTTTTGACCGTAACCTTTCCACACGTATGGGCGGACATGCCACGGAACTGATTGCCAACGGGCAGTTCGGGCGGATGATTACCTTGAAGGGGAATGAAATAGCTTCTGCACCGCTGGAGGAGATTGCGGGCAAGTTGAAGCTGGTGACGGAAGACAATGACTTAGTTGTCCAGGGACGTCGGATGGGAATCTGTTTCGGCTAATTTTTCTTGTGGGGATTCTTCAACAGCTTCTGCCATGGGATTTTCTTCTGTGGAGGTTTCTGTTGCATGGTTTCGCTCCTTGGCTGCCTGGACTTCCTCCTTGAAAGCGGCATCCTTAATTTTTTTCAATGCCATCTGTGCCGCATTTTGTTGCGACTCCTTCTTGGAATAACCGGTGCCGGTACCTGCCGATATCCCTTCGATGCGGACTTCGGTGTGGAACATCGGATTGTATTCTTCGTCGAGAAACTGCTCGATAAGCTCGAATGACACCTCCATTTTGTTCTTCTGGCTCCATTCGATGAGTTTTGACTTGAAGTTGACCTCTTTGCGAGACATCTTGTCGAGGTCGATATAGTTTTTGAAAATCTTCTCTTCCATGAACTGCTTGCAGCGGTCGTAGCCCTGGTCCAGATAAATGGCGCCGATGAAGGCTTCGAATGCATTGCCGTACATGTAGCTGTTGTGGGATGAGGAGCGGGTGGAGTATTTCACCAGTTTGTCCAGTCCGATTTCCACGGCCAGTTTGTTGAGTGTTTCCCGCTGTACAATTTTGGAACGGGTATTGGTAAGGAAACCTTCGCGGCGTCCTTCGAAATGGCGGTAGACAATATCTCCTACAATGGCGTCGAGGATAGCATCGCCCAAGAATTCCAGCCGTTCGTTGTTGATGGGACGTCCTTTTTCGGAGCGCATGGAGATGGATTTATGCAGCAAAGCCTGCTGATAGACCTTGATGTCACGTGGAAAGAAGCCGAGAATTCTGTAAAAACAAAAATAAGACTCTCTATCCTTGCGGAACAAGAGCCTTATTTTATCTATTTGGTTACGTAACACGACCTTATTATTCTGCGTATTTCTTGAAAATGACACACGCATTATGACCACCGAATCCAAAAGTATTGGACAAAGCTACGTTCACTTCGCGCTTTTGTGCTTTGTTGAACGTGAAGTTCAGGTCATAGTCGATGTTTTCGTCGTTATCACCCTCTTCGTGGTTGATGGTCGGAGGAACAATGCCATTCTTGATGGCGAGGATGCTTGCAATGGATTCTACCGCACCGGCAGCGCCCAGCAAGTGGCCGGTCATGGATTTTGTCGAACTGATGTTCAACTCATACGCATGCTGTCCGAATACCTCTTTGATTGCTTTTGCTTCCGAAATATCACCTACGGGAGTAGATGTACCGTGAACATTGATATAATCTACTTCTTCGGGTTTCATTTCTGCATCTTCCAACGCATTCAGCATCACTAACTTGGCTCCCAAACCTTCGGGGTGAGAGGCTGTCAGGTGATGAGCGTCGGCAGACATTCCTACGCCGGCAACTTCCGCATAGATTTTGGCACCGCGTGCCTTGGCGTGTTCCAGTTCCTCGAGAACGAGACAACCGCCACCTTCACCCATGATGAATCCGTCACGGCTTGCGCTGAACGGACGGGATGCAGTTTCGGGAGAATCATTGCGGGTTGACAATGCATGCATGGCATTGAAACCACCTACACCGCAAGCGGCGATGGCAGCTTCCGAACCACCGGACACGATAACATTTGCCTTACCCAAACGGATGAGGTTAAACGCATCGGCAATAGCATTTGTGGAAGTGGCACATGCAGAACAAGTTGCGTAGTTGGGACCATGGAAACCATACATGATGGAAATTTGTCCGGCAGCAATGTCCGAAATCATCTTGGGGATGAAGAACGGATTGAATTTGGGGCCGTTTTCCTTACCGGTCAGGGCATAGTTGCCCGCCTCTTCTTCGAATGTACGGATGCCACCGATACCGGCGCCGAAGATGACACCGATTCTGTTTAAATCCTCATTTTCGACGTCAAGCCCAGAGTCACCTACCGCTTCTTTGGCTACTGCAATGGCATATTGTGTGTACAAGTCCATCTTGCGGGCCTCTTTGCGGTCTATATATTTGGTAGCATCGAAGCCTTTTACTTCGCATGCAAACTGAGTCTTGAAAAGCGATGCATCGAAATGAGTAATAGGTCCTGCTCCACTAACCCCATTCACAAGATTTTCCCAGAATTCGGGAACACTGTTGCCAATGGGAGTAATGGCGCCGAGACCTGTTACTACAACTCTTTTTAATTCCATGTTATAAACGAATGGATAAGATTACTTAGCGTGTTCTTCGATGTAAGATACAGCATCACCTACAGTACCAATCTTTTCAGCCTGGTCATCGGGAATAGAGATACCGAATTCCTTTTCGAATTCCATGATAAGTTCTACAGTGTCAAGAGAATCAGCTCCCAGGTCGTTAGTGAAGCTAGCTTCGTTAGTAACTTCTGATTCTTCTACGCCTAATTTATCGACGATAATCGCTTTCACTCTTGATGCAATTTCAGACATAACTTTAAGTTTTTAATTAATAATTAGTTTTATTTCTTTAAATTTGCGGTGCAAAGGAATGAATATTTATCATTCCTCGCAAATATTTGATGAATTAAATGCACCTTTTTGCACATTTTTCACGGTTTTGTGCAGTAATTGGAGGGATTATGGGAAAAAATATCGCAGTTTTAGCGTCGGGAAGTGGTACGAATGCCGAGAATATCATCCGTTATTTCCGGGAAAAAGGTTCGGCACGTGTGGCTCTGGTTTTGACTAACCGGCAGAATGCGTTTGTTTTAGAGCGTGCCAAGGGGCTGGGAGTGCCTTGTGTCTGGTTTGCCAAGAGCGATTGGGAAAGTGGAGAGCTTGTTTTGTCGACGCTTCGAGAGCATGATATTGATTTTGTGGTATTGGCAGGATTCCTGGCACGTGTGCCGGACAATATTCTGCATGCTTATCCCAATAAAATGATAAATATACATCCTTCGTTGCTGCCCAAGTTCGGTGGAAAGGGAATGTACGGCGACCGTGTGCACGAGGCAGTGATTGCTTCCGGCGAAAAGGAAAGCGGTATTACCATCCATTATACGAATGAGCATTATGACGAAGGCGGCATTATCTGCCAGCAGAAATGCCCCGTATTGCCGGGCGATACGCCGGAGGAGCTGGCGCAACGCATCCACCGGCTGGAGTATGAATACTATCCGAAGGTGATAGAGGAGTTGGTGGAAGGCCTCTCTCCCAGTTATTTATAGAATCGGTTAAGGGAGAGGATGGCCTCGTTCAGCTTACGGTTGTCTATCTTGTAGTTTTCCAGGGGATTCAATGCACTGTCGCTGATCTCTATATATCCGGAAGGGTGTTTTTCCAGAATAGTATGATTTTCTACGATAAAGGCATAATTGAGATTGTCGCCCACGATATGCCAGTTCCGTGGACAAGTATCGGTTATTAAATGCCCCATACTGTAATCGGAAGGCGGATTGGTTACACCCAGCACTTTATTCATTAGGGTTGGTGCAAAATCATAGTGCGTGGTACGGTGATGGTAGGTATGTGGCTGTTCTCCCGGTTCATATAATAGGAAGGGGATATGTGTTTGTACCGGTGAATAATTACTGCCGTGGCCCCAATAATTTTTATGATTCTCATTGAATTCTTGTCCATGGTCTCCGGTAATGATGACCAGGGTATTGTCTAGCAGTTTCTTTTCCTCAAGTTTGTGGAGGACGCATCCCACCAGTGAGTCGGCTTCCGCCACGCAGTTGTAGTAGAGGTTCAGGAAAGGAGTAGGGTCTATGTCGTTGTTCAGTTTCATATAGTCGGCGAACTCCCAGGACGGTTGGAAACGATAAAGCTTGTCCTTCGGCACTTCATATCCGTGTGCCAAATCATAGAAGAGAAAGGAAAAGAAAGGTTTTGTACCGCTGCCCAGCGTATCGAGTGCTTGCAGATAATCTGCTGTAATACGGCAGTCGCGGTCATAAACGGTTTTTCCTTCGGTATGGGTACGCAAGTCGGGTACCTTTGAGAAAAGTATTTTGGCAAATGGCGGGTTGACGATTGTAGCACTGGGATAAATACCTATCTGATAATTCTGCTTCAATAGTTCTTCTATGAGCAGGGGCTGTATGCCCGATACCTCAAAATCAGTCCAGTAGATGGATGAGAGACTGAAGAAAAGCCCGAAGATACTTCCACGTGTGCCATTGCTGCTGCTTAGATGGGAGGTGAATCTGCTGCAACTGTCGGCAAAGTGGCTGATATGAGGTGTAATGTCCTGGTTAAAGGCGCGGTAGTTCCATGAGTCTATGGCTATCAGCACTACATTCTTGGGGTTGGAATGGACTTCGTATTTCAAAGAATCTATCGGATAGTTGAGGTCAGCAGACTGCTTTTTGTTGTTGAAGTTCATTTTAATGACATCCTTGGATGAGACCACTCCTAACTTCATCATCAGGCGGGTTGCCGTAAGCGGGAAGTAATAGGGCAGGCAGGGGGCGCTGCGAATCACTGAAGTCTTTTGCGCTACGGCGGCATAGGCATGATAAAAGTTAGAGAATAGTGCAAACAAAATCAGAGTGGCAAGTATAGGACGGAAGCCACAGCGGTGAAAGCGGGTATAACAATGGCCTGCAAGTATTCTTAGCAAAGTATTGGCGGCAAATATACCCACTAATACTCCTGCAATCTTCAGATAAAGCCAGAAGCTGAATGTGAAAATCTCACTGTTGCCCTCTCCAACCAGGAGATTCAGTACAAAACCATTGATATGGAACTTGTAAAGACTGTACACACTGCCGTCTATGTAAGCAAGTATATTGAGTAATGATACAAGAATAATGTGTGTGATGGCGGCGGCTTGATGGCGCCGGACGGTAATGGCTACGATTAAGGATATGATGTAAGGAATAAGTGCCCACAAGGCGGCATGTGAGCAAGCGGCCGTTATATAAAACATCCAGCCTCCCACGTCCATCATGGCGAGCCGGGGACTGTGAATCAGATAAAACAGAAATTGTATGGCAATCGTCAGAGTTGAAATTGCATAAAAAATAAATCCTTCACTGAGTGATTTCTCTAACTGTATTTTTTGCATTGATATTGTAATGTTTTGCCTATAGTTTCCTCTGATTCGGCATTGATAGTAAAGGCGTGAGGAGCTTATATAGTGACGTCTTTTGTATTATCGGGCTGTATCTCTAAATGTATGTGCTACTTTGGGATATAAATGTAAGCATCTTTTTCTCTTCGTAGCGGGTAGTCTCCCCGCAATTTTTCAAATTGTTCGGGATGTGTTTTCAGTGCTTCGCTGTCCCTTCTCGGGTCATACATTTGCAGATATGCTTCTGCCAGGCTGTCGGCGGTAATAATCGGGTTCCGGGGTTGGGGGGGAGCGATGCGGTAGTCGGCTTTGATGTGAAAGAAACGGCAAAGGGCATCCAGGGACATACGGGTGGCATTGGCTTTTCCGTCGGCTGAATAACCGGCTATATGGGGAGTTCCAAGGAACACTCTATTTAATAAGGTAAGATTGATATCAGGCTCATTCTCCCATACATCAATGATGGCATCGGAAATCAGTCCGTCTTCTAAGGCATTCAGGAGCGCATTGGTTTCAATCACCTCTCCACGTGAGGTATTGATAATGACGGGACAGCGTTTTAATGACCGGAAGAAAGTATGGTCTGCCAAATGGAATGTTTTGTATGGCCCTTCCTTATATAAAGGTACGTGGAAGGTGAGGATATCACATTCTGCTGCGAGTGCTTGCAAGGAACTGAAATCGCTCTCTCCTTCCTTGTCTTGCCGGGGCAGGTCATTCTTCAGGACACGCATGCCTAGTTCTTGCCCTACTTGGGCTATTTTGCTACCCACATTGCCTACGCCGATGATGCCTAATGTCAATTCGGACAGTTGTACTCCTTTGAGTTGTTGCAATAATAGTAAGGCTGATTGCACGTATTGAGCTACGGATGCTGAATTGCATCCGGGGGCATTGGTCCAAGCGATGCCTGCTTCACGGCAATATTCCGTATCTATATGGTCGAAGCCTATGGTGGCGGTAGCAATGAAGCGGACTTTACTGCCTTCCAGCAATTCCTTGTTGCAGCGGGTGCGGGTACGTATAATCAGTGCATCGGCATCTTTTACCAACTCCGGAGTGAAGTCTCTGCCGGGAGTATAAATCACGCTGTCGGCTATTTTTTCGATGGCTTCTTTAATGAAAGGTATTTTGTTGTCAACAATGACTCTCATAATGCTGCTGTTCTTTTCGACGATTTTCCATCGTGCGAAGATACGACTAATCCGTCAAAGTGGCTAAGTAATGCCCGGAAAATAATTTGACTCTTTCCGTTTTTAAGTTTGCATTTCTGCCCTCACCGCTCTCACTCTTTTCTTCAACTTCCCTATTCATCGGCATTGCAGGGGTGGGTGAGAGCAATCGAAAAGGGTGAGGGTAAATTTTGCTCTCACCCGTGTTTTCTTCCGTTCCGCATCCTTCTTTCTTCTGTTGCATCCTTTTCATTCTTTCGTTTTACTTTTGGATTCTTCAGCAGCCCACGTTAGTGAGCCGTGATGTTCACTTGAGTGAACTAAACAGCTCACTAGTGTGGTTGAATTGGTTCATAACAGTGGGCCGATGATGAATAAAGTAGTTTTCGGGAAGGAGATAAGGTGTTTGAAGGATAAAACAATGAGCTAGTACGGATTGGGCAATGGGGATGTGCCCGATTCCGTACTTGGTTTTTGTAACAGACAGCAAGTGATTGCTCATCTTTATTTTATGTTTTATAGGTGAATTTGTGTTTTTGTCAAAAAAGGAAAGCGAAATAGACTGCTATATGAGGATTATCTTGTACATTTGCAGCTGAAACTTTTTAGAGATGAGAATAGGATACGACGGAAAACGGGCTGTGCAGAATTTTACGGGATTGGGCAATTACAGCCGGTATGTGGTGCAGTCATTGTCAGCCTTTGCTCCGGAAAACGAGTATTGGTTGTATGCTCCGGTACACCGTGAAAATCAGCAACTCTCGTCGATGGTGGCTGAAAGCCGGGGAACGGTATCGGTACATTATCCATCTTATTGGCTCTGGAGAGGAATGACTTCGTTGTGGCGCGTGGGAGGTATACGCAGGACTTTGAAACGGGACAACATACAGCTGTTCCACGGACTGAGTAACGAACTTCCCTTGACCATCCATCGGGTACGGGAAGTAAAGAGTGTGGTGACTGTTCACGACCTTATTTTCCTGAGACTTTCACATTGTTTTTCGTTGGTCGACCGCTTGATTTATAACTACAAATGCCGCTATGCATGCAAGCATGCAGACCACATCATTGCCGTGAGTGAGTGTACCAAGCGTGACATCATACATTATTATGGAATTCCTGCGGATAAAATTTCCGTTATTTACCAAGGGTGTAGTTCTCTGTATGCCTGCCGTATCGGTAAGGATAAGCGCAAGGAGGTGATGCGGAGTTATCGGTTGCCCGAACGCTATATCTTGTCGGTGGGCACCATTGAGGAGCGTAAAAATGCGCTGGCCATTGTGAAGGCTTTGGAGTATCTGCCCGATGAACTGCATTTTGTTCTGGTAGGGAGACCCACAGCCTATATCCATCAGCTGAAAGAGTTTATGACAAAAGCCGGATTGCAAGACAGAGTACATTTTCTGCATGGTATCCCTTCGGACGATTTACCTGCCATTTATCAGTCGGCCGAGACTTTTGTATACCCATCCGTTTACGAAGGTTTTGGCATCCCTATTCTTGAGGCTTTGCATTCCGGCATTCCGGTGGTAGCAGCAACCGGCTCTTGTCTTGAAGAAGCGGGGGGGGAGCATTCATTGTATGTGCGTCCCCATGATGTGGAGGGATTGGCGGCAGCGATTGCCCGTACACAAGAGCCTTCTTTGCGTGCCACCATGATTGAGGAGGGGCTGAAGTGGGCACAGCGTTTCACGGAGGAGCAGATGGCGCGTGAGACGATGGAGTGTTATCGGAAAGTATTAACAAAAGAAACCTAAGATATGAATTATTTGGACCGCAATGAGTTTAACTACGCACCTTCGCAAGAGGTGGTGGAGGCTCTGAAGAATTTTGATATAAACAAACTCTGTTTCTATACCCGTATCTACGACGAAGGCAAGAAGAGCATTCTGTCCGTTTATCTGTCCGAGACTTACGGAATCGATGAGCCGCAGGTGCTGTTGGGTTATGGTGGAGAAGATATATTGAAACAAGCAGTCCACTATTTCCTGACCCAAGAGGATGGGAACAAGACGATGCTCATTCCTAAATTCTCGTGGTGGTACTATAAATCCATTGCTGATGAAGTGGACGGGCATACGTTGCAGTATCCATTGTATGAGGATGGCAATACCTTTAAATATGATTTCGCTGCCATGAAAGAGATGGTACAGCGTGAGAATCCCAAGGTCTTATTAATCGCTTCGCCCAATAATCCCACCGGTAACGGTCTGACCCCTGCAGAATTGGACGCTTTGTTGGCTGAGTTGCCCGTAACAACCATCGTTTTGGTGGACGAAGCCTATGCCTCTTTCGTATCTACTGATACGGACTATATTAAGATGCTGGTTGATAAATATCCCAACCTGATTATTTCACGCACGCTTTCCAAGTTCTACGGATTGCCCGGATTGCGCATGGGTTTTGGGTTTATGAGTAAGGAGTTGGCCAACTTTGGCAAATACAGCAACAAATATCTGGGTTATAACCGTATCTCTGAGGATATTGCTATTGCCGCACTGAAATCGGATGCGCATTACCGGAATATAGCACGGCTGATGAATGAGAGTCGCGCCTGCTTTGAAGCGGAGATAGGGACGTTGCCTGGTTTCAAGGTATATGAGTCGGTGGCGAACTTTGTCCTGATAAAATATCCGATTGTCTTGAAAGAACGCTTACAGAAAGCTTTTGCCGACGAGGATTATAAGGTGAAGTTCATGAATGAACCAGACATCAATACCCATTTGCGTATTACATTGGGGCGTCCTGAACAGAACCGTATTGTCATTGACACCATTAAAAAAATTGCATTACAATGAAAGCGGTTATATTGGCTGCAGGGATAGCTTCGCGTTTACGTCCGTTGACTGATACCACTCCAAAATGTCTGTTGAAAGTTGGAGAGCGTTGTTTGCTGCAAAGAGCCTTTGATGCATTGCTGCAGAATGGCTTTCGGGAGTTTGTCATTGTCACCGGTTATAGACAGCAGCAGATTGTGAACTTTCTGGAAGCTCATTATCCGGCATTGGAGGTTACGTTTATCTATAATGAGAAATATGCTTCTACCAATAATATCTACTCTTTATGGCTTACACGGCCTTATGTAGATAAAGAGGACATTCTGTTGCTGGACAGCGATATCCTTTTTGACCCGCAGATTGTAGCCAAGTTGCTTGGATATGGTCAAGCGGATGCGTTGGCTCTGAACCATCATACATTGGGGGAAGAGGAAATCAAGGTAATAGCGGACAATGATGGCAAGGTGTTGGAAATCAGTAAGACGTGCTCCATATCCCGAGCTATTGGCGAGTCTATTGGCATCGAGAAGATGTCTGCCGCTTATACAGAAGCGCTTTTCCGGGAATTGGAGGTTATGATTACCAAAGAAGGTTTGGATAATATCTTCTATGAACGTGCTTTTGAGCGTCTCATACCACAAGGACACTCTTTCTATGCGCTTGACACTACCGAATATTTTTCTGTGGAGCTTGATACGGTGAATGACTTTGAACAAGCACAGCGGTTGATTCCTTCACAACTTTATTAATTAATGGGCTGATTTTTATGGCAGATTATGATATACGTCCTTTGCAGCTTCGTATTTTGAAGATATTGCTTGCTGTGGATAAAGTTTGTAAAGAACATGGTTTGCGCTATTATATAATGGCCGGTACTATGCTTGGTGCAGTCCGTCATAAGGGATTTATCCCTTGGGACGATGATTTGGATATCGGTATGCCGAGGGCTGATTATGATTTGTTGATGTCTCATTCCAAGGAGTGGCTTCCCCAGCCTTATGAGGCTGTCTGCGCAGAAAATGATCCGAATTATCCATTACCTTTTGCCAAGATACAAGATGCGGATACGACTCTTATCGAGCGTATGCATTTGAAATACTTGGGAGGTATCTACTTGGACGTATTTCCATTGGACGGTGTACCGCAAAGCAACCTGAAACAGAGGATTCATTTTGCCCGGTATGAATTTTACAAGCGGGTGCTCTATTTTATCTACCGCGACCCTTATAAGCATGGGAAAGGTCCCGGCTCATGGCTGCCGCTGCTGTGCCGGAGACTTTTTACTACTGCCGGCGTACAGAGGAGTATCAGAAATGTGATGACTACCTATGACTTTGACAAGTCTTCTTTAGTTTGTGATTATGATGACGGTATGCGCGGCATCATGCCCAAGGCAGAGCTGGGAACTCCGACTCCCGTTTCGTTTGAGGACGAAACTGTGTGGGGAGTACAAGATTATGATACCTATCTGACCAGAAAATATGGAGACTACATGGTTATACCGAAACAAAGCGGGCAGAGACAGCATAATTTCCACTATCTGGATTTAGATAAGCCCTACAGAGAATATGGAGCCTGATTACCGGTGTAACTGAAAGTCAATGATGTAATAATGCTATCAATGATTAGAGTTGTCCGGTCATCTTGAAGTACTTTTCCAATACAAGAAGGGATATCAATTGTTCCCGTTTTTTATTCTTGAATTGCTCTATATACTCATGTGCATGTTCGATTATTGCTTGAGCTTCATCAGTATGAGCCATGTAATATTGCAGTCTTTCTTCCAAATCAGAGAAGTCCGGTTTGATTTCAATGTAGTGATAGTTAGGAATTAATGTGCCTTCCATGAACCAAGTTTCACAAGTAGGACGGGGCATTACGGCAATAGAGTTGGAAGACATTACCCATTTTAGATTGCTGGCAACATCATAGCCTTCTATGGCTAGAATAAATTTGTATTCCAATTGTTCTTTAATAGTCAATTTTCCAATGCACCACGTAGGATTGATAGTATCCCGGCTGATATCTCCCAAATCGCACATGGGATGGCCAAAATACATTTTCATGAATTTGATTCGCTGCTCTTTGTCTGTTACTTTTCCGCGAAAGACAGCCATATCTTTTTTCTCTGTAAATTTTTTCTTGTCACGGACAAAAATAAAATGCCTTATCTTGTTGAGTTTCATAATAACCCCGTTTCCGTTGTTTTCAGTTATAAGACGGCTTTTTGAAATGGATGGGATTGGTGGGACGAAATCCACATCACCGGCACATAGGTTCAACCGTAGTTGTTGGGAAAACCAGCGGGTATAGCAGCGGGTATCATAGATATAGACTTTGTGCCCTTTTAGTTTATGTTCTGCGAGTGCAGGTACCGATTCGGGCAATATTGCACCCGGTAAAAGTTTGTTATAGTAGTTTACTCGGTATAAAATGTAGTCTTTATCTTTTCTGTCGGATAAAGATGCCAACTTATGACGAAGCTGCATCTGAAAGAATATATTGGGTATCAGCATACCGAGCATATTCTTTATATAATAGATAAGTTTGATGTTCTTCCCGCTTCTTAGGGCATACAATAGTTTGTACTCCATTGATTTCGTTTTTTATTCAGTAGGTGCATTGTATGAAATATGATGCAAACTTATATAAATAAATGAGAACTTCCAATTGAATTTATCCTTTAATTATCATATTCTTTTTGTAATAAAGAGTTGCTCTGTTTTCAGATTTTGAGTAGTCTGGTTTGTTTTTTCGTTGTTAACGCTTACTTTTGTGCCGAATCAGCAATTCTAATAAATTTGTTATGACCAAATTCTTAATTATCCGTTTCAGTTCGATAGGGGATATTATCCAGTGTATGGGAATTATCGGTGGAATACGTGAACGGTTTGCAGATGTGGAAATTCATTGGATTACCCGGAAAGATATGGTGGGGACCTTGTCGATGGATGGCAGGATTGATAAAATCTGGGCGTTTGACAAGGAGACCGGACTTGCCGGATTGTTGAAGATGGCGGCTGATTTGAGAAAAGAGCATTTCGACTACATTTATGACGCTCATAGTAATATCCGTTCCAACATATTGAAGCTGATAGTGTCTCCATTGCCTTTTGTGAAACCTTACGTTGCTTTGCGGAGCAAAGAGAGAGGCAAACGCTTTTTGTTGTTTAAACTGGGAATCAATCATTTCGACAAGCCTTTTAGGGGGATGGTGTCTTTTCAGAAACCATTGAAGAAATGGGGAATTACGCATTTTCCGGACAACTATCACGACTGGCATTTCCCGGATGAAATACGTAGCAAGTATGAGAACTTTGTAACCAAAGATATGATTACGCTGGTGCCGTCTGCCAACTGGGAAATGAAACGCTGGCCCGTTTCCTATTGGAAAGAATTGGTTGCCCTTCTTCCTGAGTATAGATTTGTTATTCTGGCTGGTCCGAAGGATACTTTCTGTGAGGAAATCAGAAGTGCTGCACCGGAACGGGTAGTTAACCTTGCGGGACAAACCTCATTGATGGAGTCTTCTTACATAGTGTTGCGTTCCAATCTGGTAATCAGCGCTGATACGGGTTTTATGCATGCCGCTGATTTGTTCCGTGTTCCTGCTTTTGCCTTGATGGGACCTACGGCCTTCGGTTTCCCTACGGGACCTACGGTGGAAATACTCGAAACAGCCCTGCCTTGCCGTCCGTGCACCAAAGACGGACGGGGTAAATGCAAGCTGGCTGTTTATCAGAAGTGTATGGTGGATATTACCCCCCAACAAGTCGCTGAAAAGATTATTGCTTCTCTTGGTTGATGGCGCCTATCGTCTTTGTAGTGGAATAACCGTCTACGAAAGGGATAGTTACTGTTTCTTGGGCGTACTCCCTGCCTACAATGTTTTCTATGGCATAGTCGCCACCTTTTACCAACACGTCCGGTGCAACTGTCTTGATGAGATTCAGAGGGGTGTCTTCCGTAAAAATCACTACGTAGTCCACTGCTTCCAAGGCTGCCAGGACTGTGGAGCGGGCGTTTTCATCATTGATGGGGCGCGATTCCCCTTTCAGACGTTTTACTGAGCTGTCCGAATTCAATCCTACGATAAGTACGTCCCCCAGTCTTTTGGCCTTTTCCAGATAGCACACGTGTCCTTTGTGCAGAATGTCGAAGCAGCCGTTTGTGAATACGATTTTGCGCTCCTGTGCACGCAGTTGTTTTATAGTATCTGCAAGTTGGGGAATAGGAATAAGTTTGCTGGCCGGTTTCCCGATTTGTAGCTCGTCCTGCAACTCTTTGAACAGAATGGGGCTGGTGCCTATTTTCCCGACTACAATGCCGGCCGCTTTATTGGCAAGATAAATGGCATCTGCAATAGGGATACCGGCTGCCAGCGCAGCTGCTAAAGTTGCCACGACAGTATCGCCTGCACCTGAAACGTCATATACTTCCCTTGCTTCGGTAGGAATGTCTTGTGAGGCTTCCGGAGCTATATATGACATACCTTTTTCGGAACGTGTCACTAATAGAGAAGTAAGGTTATACTCCTTCAGTATCCGGTCTGCCGCGTTATGTATTTCTTTATCCTCATTTCTCACATCCATTCCCGAAACGGCTGAAAGTTCTTTCAGATTGGGGGTGATGATGGTTGCGGAACGGTATTTCTCCCAGTTTGTCCCTTTGGGGTCTATGATTACCTTTTTTCCTTGTCCGGCAGAGGCGGATATAACCTGCTGGCATACTGTATCATTGCATACTCCCTTGCCATAATCCGAAATCACGACAATGTCCACTTCGGGGAGTGCACGCTTCACGGCATCCAGCAGTTTCTGTTCTGTCTCTTCGTTCAGGCATTCATTTTCTGTTTCAAAGTCCAGCCGTACTACTTGCTGGCTATTGCCTATTACGCGGGTTTTGGTGATGGTTGGGTGTTCTGTATAAAACAGTTCGTTTCTGATACCCAAATCAGCGAACATCTCCTGCATTGTGTTTCCGTTGTGGTCGTTGCCAAGCAGGCTGACGACATACGGCGAGCAACCCAGTCCCAACAGATTTCTTGCAACATTGGCCGCTCCTCCCAATACATTGTAGGTACGGGTGACACGGACCACTGGTACGGGGGCTTCGGGAGAAATCCTTTTCACGTCCCCTATATGGTAAGTATCCAGCATCACGTCTCCGATAACGAGTACCTTCTTTCCCTTTATACTGTTCAATTCTGTATTCATAATAGGTTGTTTTTTAATTGGTTGGCCCAATATAGAAGTGAATGCTCAGAGGTGACCCGGAAGGACTTGACACCACTTCTTTCGCCGCATTCCGTATCCGATTTCTTATCTCCGAACATATAGGATTGGGATGGGTCGATTTCATATTTCTTCATCGCTTCCGTCACCATGAAAGGAGAAGGCTTACGGCATTCGCAATGTTCTTCCGGAGCGTGAGGGCAAGTATAGAAATCGTTCAGTATAACTCCATGTTTTTCCAGCTCTTGGGCGAGTGCCCGGTTGAACTGTTCGGCGTCCTCCAGTGTAAAGTAGCCACGTCCAATACCGGATTGGTTCGTGATGACAATCAGCAGATAACCCAATTCCTGAAAAATGCGGAGTGCTTCGGCTACACCGGGCAATAATTCAAGCTCTTGGGTCTTGTAAACGTAGCCGAAATCAACATTGATGGTACCGTCCCGATCAAGGAAAATCGCTTTATTCATGGGAGAACAGTTTATTGTCAACGATGCCGCACAAGATATGTCC